>NZ_JACNAC010000056.1:0-42256 GCF_017349775.1 Pseudomonas sp. GW460-12-10-14-TSB1 | reverse complement strand
AGCGACCGGCACCGTAGGCCACCACTTGCAGCAGGCCGCCGGCCATGGCGATGTTCTTGAAGAAGTGGATGAACTGGTTCTGGTCGCCCAGGTTGTTGTGGAAGGCCAGGGCGGTGGCCACGCTGAACACCGCCAGGCCCAGGGCTACCAGGCGGGTGCGGTAGCCGGCGATCAGCAGCAGGCCGCCACCCAGTTCCACGGCGATGGCGATGCCCAGGGCCAGTTGCGGGAAGGGCAGGCCGACCGACTGGATGTAACCGACCATGGCGGCTGGCGCGGCGACTTTCGAGAAGCCCGACAGGATGAAGATGGCGCTGAGCAGGACGCGCCCGATCAGGCTGATGCTGGCGTTGGTGTTCGAGGTAGCGGACAGGGTGTTGGTCAGTGTGGACATGCTGGATTCTCTCAGTGGGTTCGGCTTCACCACTCTGGTGCGCCGCGATGGAGAGAAGTTTGCCACTGGCGTTATGAACGCAATAGCCGAATAATTTCGAGTATCAGGTTCTATTTTTTAGAACGTAGCCTTTGCGAGAACAGTACCATGTCCAGCAACCCCGGCACCCCCACCCTCGATCAATTGCGCATATTCCTCACCATCGTCGAGGTCGGCAGCTTTGCCGGTGCGGCGCGCAAGCTGCATCGCGCGACATCGGTGATCAGCTATTCCATGGCCAACCTGGAGTTGCAGCTGGGGGTCACGCTGTTCGACCGCAAGACCACCCGCAAGCCGCAGCTTACCGAGGCCGGGCGCACGGTGCTGGCCGAGGCGCGGAGCATCTACAACGGCATCGACGGCCTGCGGGCCAAGGTCAAGGGCCTGCTGCAGGGGCTGGAGGCGGAGATCCACTTGGTGATCGACGTGATGTTCCCGGCGGCGCGCATTGTCGACGCGCTGAAGAGCTTTCGCGCCGAATTCCCCACGGTGCAGTTGCACTTGCATATGGAGGCGCTGGGCGCGGTGACCCAGATGGTCCTGGAGGGGCGTGCGGGGGTGGGCGTCAGCGGCATGATGCATCGCAATATTCCCGGTATCGAACGGCTGGAGGCGGGGTTCGTCCAGCTGATTCCGGTGGCGGCCCCCGGGCATCCGCTGGCCCTTGGGCCCAACCTGCCGGGCGCCGGTCGCGAACATGTGCAGCTAGTGCTGTCGGACCGTTCAGAGCTGACGCGCAACCAGGATTTCGGCGTGGTCGGTACCCACAGCTGGCGCCTGGCGGACCTGGGCTCCAAGCACATGCTGCTCAAGGAGGGGGTCGGCTGGGGCAACATGCCGACGCCGATGGTCGAGGAGGACCTGGCCAGCGGGCGCCTGGTCCAGCTCGACCTGCCTGGGGGGCAAGGCCTGCCTTACGGCTTCGACGCCATCTACCGCATCGACACGCCGCCGGGGCCAGCGGCGTCCTGGCTGATCGAGCGGCTGGTGGCCCAGGCTCAGGCCGTCGCCTGAGGCATTTGCGCGTCGGGGCCGAGGGCCTTGGCGAGGAAGTCGACGAAGAAGCGGATCCTCTGCGACACATGGCGATTGCTGGCGTACACCGCGTAGATGGTGCGGCCTGGCATGGAGTAGCAGGGCAGGACCCGCTGCAACTGGCCGCTGTCGAGCAGCGGCTGGGCGATGAACGAGGGCAGGGCGCCAATGCCCAGCCCGGCCTGGAGCATGTCGCTGAGCATCAGGCTGTTGTCCACGGCAAAACGCACCGGCAGTTCCAGGCGGCTGCTGCCTTGCGGGCCTTCCAGCTGCCAGTGGCCGGGATGCTCGGCCAGGCGATAGGCCAGGCAGCTGTGGTCGCGCAGCTCATCGACCGTCTGCGGGCTGCCATGGGCCTGCAGGTAGGCCGGGGCGGCGCAGATCACCTGTTCGATTTCCCCCAGGCGCCGGGCGATCAGCGACGAGTCGCTCAATTGCCGGCGTATCCGCAGCGACACATCGAAACCTTCGCTCACCACATCCAGCAGGCGGTCGTCGAGGGTCAGGTCGATGCGAAATTGCGGGTAGCGCTGCATGAAGTCGGCAAGGATCGGCGACAGCACCTTGAGGCCGAACGACAGCGGCGCGTTGACCCGCAGGCGGCCGCCGGGTTCGCGGGTGCCGGCGCGGGTCGCGCATTCCAGGGCCGCCAGTTCGTCGAGCAGGTGGCAGCACTCGCTGAAGTAGGCCTGGCCGGCGTCCGACAAACTCATGCGGCGCGTGGTGCGCAGCAGCAACAGGCTGCCCAGGTGTTCCTCCAGCTGGCGCACCTGCTTGCTGACGGCGGCGGTGGATTGCCCCAGGTCGTTGGCCGCCAGGCTGAAGCTGGCGCGCTCCACCACTCGGCGAAAGGTGCGCATGGCTGCCAGCACATCCATATTGTTTCTCCTGGGTTGAATATGTCTTAACGAAACGCCTGATTATCGCCTAATTGTTAATCCATACCATGGGCACTTCATTTCACAGGAGTGTCGTCATGACTGTTTCCCGTTTGTCGCGTGTCATCCCCGGCCTGGCCGCCTTGTCGCTGTTCAGCGCCCTGTTCAGTGCACAGTGCAGCGCCGCGCCCCAGGCCGAGGTGGGCGTCAGCCCCTGGGGGCCGAAGGATGAAATCGGCCGCCTGAACCTGATCACCGAGCAGTCGCGGGCGGCGATCATGGCCCGGGTCAACGGCAGCCAGGCCTACGACCTGGCGGTGGACTATTACGTCGGCATGCCCAGCTGGCAGGCGGCGGGCGATCCGCCCTACCAGATGTGGATGACCCACACCCCCCACGGCAACGTGATCGCCGACCCGATGCAGGTCGGCGAGCCGATGAACCGGCATGTCAGCTATACCGGCTCGGCGGTGTCGATGTACGCCCATATGGGCACCCATATCGATGCGCTCAACCACTTCGGCCTCAATGGCAAGATCTGGAACGGCTTTCGCGCCGACCAGCACCTGGGCGACCGTGGCTGGAACGTCACCGGCGCGGAAAAACTGCCGCCGATCGTCGCCCGTGGGGTGCTGATCGACGTCGCCGCGGCCAAGGGCGTGGACATGCTGGCCGACAATTACCGGGTGACCCGCGCCGACCTGCAACAGGCGCTGAAGGCGCAACAGGTCAGCCTGGAAAAGGGCGACGTGGTGCTGATTCGCACCGGGCGCATGCGTGACTATGAAAAGGCCCAGGCCTATATGGCCAACCCGCCGGGCATGAGCCTGGACGCGGCGAAGTTCCTGGTGGAAGAGGGCGGCGCCATGGTGGTGGGCGCCGATAACCTCAGTTTCGAGACCTTCCCGTCGGAGGTGGAAGGCAACTACCTGCCGTTGCACACCTACCTGCTGGCGATGCAGGGCGCGCCGATCCTGGAACTGGTCAACCTCGAAGGCCTGTCGCGGGACCGGGTGTACCAGTTCGCCTTTATCGGTGCGTCGTTGAAGTTCCGCGGTGCCGATGCCGCACCGATTCGGCCGATTGCCTTGCCGATTCGCTAGTTGAGGTTTGACCTGTAGCCGCTGCCGCAGGCTGCGCTCGAGCGGCACGCTTGTGGCGATCTTGCGGGCGCTGGAGACCCTGCGGATCTATCGCGGCCTCGCGGGCTCGGCAGCGGCTACAGGGGTGTCAGCGGCTGGGCTCAGTCCTGCCCGCACAACGCCCGCAAGGCCGGGTCGCGTATTTGCATCAGTTCGAACAGCCCCAGGGCGCGGAGCGCTGGCAGGGCGGCCAGCAGGTCCTGCTCGGCGGCGCGCCGCTGCTCTGTCGGCGTGCCCGGTTCGGCCCACAGCCGGGCATTGATCAGGAAGGCCCCCACCGTGCCTTTGCGCACTTGGGTGCCGTTGAAATCGGCATGGTTGAGATGATCGGGTAACAGGTCTTCGGCGCGCATGGAGCAGTCCTCGTGTGAATGAGCGCTCAGTCTGTGGTCAAGGGATTGGCTAAACTGCCTGATTCATGCCGTTGAATAACGTGAAACAGCCAATGTCCCAACCTTTGGTTTCCCCCTTGCTCGCTCAAGCCCAGGGCGGCCCGCTGTTGGTCGGGGCCTGGCAACAGAGCCCGATCGAACGGCAGACCGCCGCCCACAGTCATGCCCGCGGCCAACTGCTCGGCGCCCGGCGCGGCCTGCTGTCGGTGACGGCGGCCGACAGCCAGTGGGTGGTGCCGGCGACCCATGCGGTGTGGGTGCCGCCCCGGTGCGAACACACCTTGCGTTCCCACGGTCCGTTCGACGGCTGGAGCGTCTATATCGAGCCCGACGCCTGCCACGAACTGCCGCAAGAACCACGGATCATTGCCACCTCCGGACTGTTGAGGGAGGCGGTGATGCGCGCGGCGAGCTGGCCACAAGGCGCGCTGGAGGAGCCGCAACTGCACATCGCCCGGGTGATCCTCGATGAGCTGGTCAGCTTGCCGGTGGAACCCTTGGGTTTGCCGTTGCCCATGGACCCGCGGTTGCGGCGGATCTGCCAGGCGCTGGCCGACGACCTGGCGGACAACCGCGGCCTGGAAGCCTGGGCACAGTGGGCGGGGATCTCGCCGCGAACCCTGGCCCGGCGTTTTGTCGGCGAGACCGGCTTTGCCTTCAGCCAGTGGCGGCAGCGGGCACGCTTGCTGCGGGCCCTGGAGCGCCTGGCGGCGGGCGATGCGGTGACCCGGGTGGCGCTGGACCTGGGCTACGACAATGTCAGCGCCTTTATCGCCATGTTCCGCCGCCAGTTCGGGGTGACGCCGGGGCGATATTTCGCCCGGTTCCACCTGTAGGCGCGAGCGTGCTCGCGATCAGGTTCAGCTGATTACCCCGCCGAAAACCGCTCCCGGCTATTGCTCAGGTGGGTCCACATCGCTGCGCGCGCGGCATCCGGATCCTGGCGGCGGATGGCGGCGTAGATGGCTTCGTGTTCCTGGTTGGCCAGGGTCGCCAGCTGCACCAGGTCGACATCGCCGCGCTCGGCGTCGCGCACCCGGGTCCGCGGGATCAGGGCGTTGCCCAAAGATTGCAGGATCTGCACGAAATACGGGTTGCCGGTGGCTTCGGCGATCAGCAGGTGGAAGCGTTGGTCGGCCTCCACGCAACTGTCGTTGTTGGCCAGCAGTTGCTGGTAGTCGTCCAGCGCCTGGCGCATCTGCGCCAGTTGCTCGGCGCTGCGCCGGCGGGCGGCGAGGGCCACCGCCTGGGTTTCCAGGCCCAGGCGCAGTTCGAGGATGTCGCGCACGCTCAGGGCGGTATCGACATTCAGGCGCAGGCCATGGGTGTCCTGGCGTTCCAGCACGAAGCTGCCGACGCCGTGGTGGGTTTCCACCCAGCCGGCGGCCTGCAGCTTGGAGATGGCTTCGCGCACCACGGTACGGCTGACGCCATGGGCGCGGACGATGGTGCTTTCCGACGGCAGCTTGTCACCGGGCTTGAGAATGCCGCGCATGATCTGCTGGGTCAGGTCGCTGACCAGCTCATGGGCCAGGTTGGTGGAAGGGCGACGGCGGCCCGGGGCGATATCGGATTCGGTGCTCATGGCAAGGTCGCGCGGGGAAAGCCAAGAGCTTATCACTGGTCAGACTTATCTGACATGTATGACAAGTTGTCGGATAAGTTGTTGCTGGATTCAACCTGGTTTCCCAGCGAGCGGGGCGATGGAAAAAATATCACGGTTGCTGGATATTTTATTTAATCAAATAAAATCAATTATTTAGTTTTATTTTTCAACGTTCTCTTTGCTCTGGAAGGCCTTGTGCGCAGGTTTCTGTCGCGAGTTGCTGCTTGTGACGTTATTTTTGTGCTTGTATGATGACTGTCAACTGCGGCGCTCGCCCAGTCACCCGCACACAACAACAAACAAGTGGGAGAGGCATCGTGAATACCACCCTTAATCCGTCCGGCATCGGGGACGATTCCCTGCTGGCCAGTGCCGTGGCGAAGGTCAAGCGCCATGTGCTGCCGCTGTTCGTGATCATGTTCATCGTCAACTACATCGACCGGGTCAACATCGGCTTCGTCCGTACCCACCTGGAACATGACCTGGGCATCGGCGCCGCGGCCTACGGTTTTGGCGCCGGGCTGTTCTTCATCGGTTACGCGCTGTTCGAAGTGCCGTCCAACATACTGTTGCAGCGGGTCGGCGCGCGGATCTGGCTGACCCGCATCATGTTCACCTGGGGGCTGGTGGCCACGGCCATGGCCTTCGTGCAGAACGAAACCCAGTTCTATGTGCTGCGTTTCCTGCTGGGGGTGGCCGAGGCCGGGTTCTTCCCCGGGGTGATCTACTACTTCACCCGCTGGCTGCCCGGAGTGGAGCGGGGCAAGGCGATCGCCATTTTCTTGAGCGGGTCGGCCTTGGCGTCGCTGGTCTCCGGCCCGCTGTCCGGGGCGCTGTTGCAGATCGAAGGCCTGGGGTGGCACGGCTGGCAGTGGATGTTCATCATCGAAGGCATGGCCTCGGTGCTGCTTTGCGGTTTTGTCTGGTTCTGGCTCGACTCCACGCCCCGCGACGCCAAGTGGCTGAGCACCGCCGAACAGGAAGCGCTGGTGCTGGCGATCGACAACGAGCAGCGCGAGCGCGAAGCGGCGATGCCGGTCAAGCCGTCGCTGTGGACCCTGCTCAAGGACCGGCAGATCCTGCTGTTCTGCCTGATCTACTTCTGCATCCAGCTGACCATCTATGCCGCGACCTTCTGGCTGCCGAGCATCATCAAGAAGATGGGCGACCTCAGCGACCTGCAGGTGGGCTTCTTCAACTCCATTCCCTGGCTGATCTCGATCATCGCCATGTACGCCTTCGCCGCGGCGTCCGGCAAATGGAAGTTCCAGCAGGCCTGGGTCGCCAGCGCCTTGCTGGTGGCGGCTGTCGGGATGTTCCTGTCTACCACCGGCGGGCCGGTGTTCGCCTTTGTTGCGGTGTGCTTCGCCGCCATCGGCTTCAAGTCGGCGTCCGCGCTGTTCTGGCCGATTCCCCAGGCTTACCTGGATGCACGCATCGCCGCCGCGGTGATCGCCCTGATCAACTCCATCGGCAACCTCGGCGGCTTCGTCGCCCCGGCCACCTTCGGCCTGCTGGAGCAGCGCACCGGGTCGATCCAGGGCGGGCTGTACGGCCTGGCGGCGACCTCGATCATCGCCGCGATCATCGTGTTTTTCGCCCGCACCCGGCCCAAGGCCCATGCCGCGCCGGCGCCCTTGGGCGAAACCCGCCCGCTGCTGGACAAATCCCACTGACTTCTGCCGACAGGAACCGACCCATGACGCTTGAATCCACCCTCCATCACCCTGGCCAGACGCCGCTCATCACCCGACTGCAAGTGGTGCCGGTGGCCGGGCATGACAGCATGCTGCTCAACCTCAGCGGCGCCCACGGCCCGTTCTTCACCCGCAATATCGTGATCGTCAGCGACAGCGCCGGTAACACCGGGGTCGGTGAAGTGCCGGGGGGCGAGCGGATTCGCGCGACCCTCGAAGAGGCCCGCGAACTGCTGGTCGGCCAGCCCATCGGCCATTACCAGAAGCTGCTCAACCAGGTGCGCCAGCGCTTTGCCGAGCGCGATGCCGGCGGCCGCGGCCAGCAGACCTTCGACCTGCGCATCGCGATCCATGCGGTCACCGCCCTGGAAGCGGCGCTGCTCGATCTGCTCGGCCAGTTCCTCGGTGTGCCGGTGGCGGCGTTGCTCGGCGAAGGCCAGCAGCGCGAATCGGTGAAGATGCTCGGCTACCTGTTCTACATCGGCGACCGGCGCCAGACCGACCTGGCCTACCGCAACGAAGCCGAGGCCGACGATGCCTGGCTGCGCCTGCGCCATGAGCCGGCGCTGAACGCCGAGAGCATCGTGCGCCTGGCCGAGGCAGCCAAGGCGCGTTACGGCTTCAACGACTTCAAGCTCAAGGGCGGCGTGCTGCGCGGCGAAGAGGAGATGGAGGCGGTCACCGCCCTGGCCGAATGTTTTCCCAAGGCGCGCATCACCCTCGATCCCAACGGTGCCTGGTCGCTGAAGCAGGCGGTCGCCTTGTGCCGCGACCAACACCAGGTGTTGGCCTATGCCGAAGACCCCTGCGGCGCGGAAAACGGTTACTCCGGGCGTGAGGTGATGGCCGAGTTCCGCCGCGCCACCGGGCTGCCCACCGCGACCAACATGATCGCCACCGACTGGCGGGAAATGGGCCACGCGATCCAGTTGCAAGCGGTGGACATTCCACTGGCCGATCCGCATTTCTGGACGATGCAGGGTTCGGTGCGGGTGGCGCAGATGTGCCATGAATGGGGCCTGACCTGGGGCTCGCATTCCAACAACCACTTCGATATTTCCCTGGCCATGTTCACCCACGTGGCGGCCGCGGCACCGGGCGAAATCACCGCCATCGACACCCACTGGATCTGGCAGGACGGCCAGCACCTGACCCGCAACCCCTTGCAGATCGTCGGGGGCTGTGTGGCGGTGCCGCAAACGCCGGGGCTGGGGGTCGAGCTGGACCTGGATGCGCTGGCTCGCGCCCATGAGTTGTACAACAGCCGCGGCCTGGGGGCGCGGGACGACAGCGCGGCCATGCAGTTCCTGATCCCGGGCTGGCGTTTCGACAACAAGCAGCCGTGCCTGGTGCGCTGACCCAGGTAGGGGAGGTTTGGCAATGGGCTTGGCCGGGCCGCTGTATTCACAGTAATGTCAGCGGCCCGTCTGCTTTTGGAACCTTGCAATGACCTCTTTCTACGATGCCCGCGGCAATCTTTACGCTGTGGTGGCCCCCGCTGAGGTACGCCGGCTGGGGATCGCCCTGCCGGCCAGCGCGGCCGAGGCGGCGTTAGCCCGGGCCGACTGGAGCGAACAGGCCATCGAGGCCTTGTGCGGCTGGGCGCCCGGCACCCGGCCCGAAGGGGCCAAGGCCCATCGCAGCGACGGCTTGCTGGTCGGGCCGTTCCAGGACGCGCCGCCGTTCGACCTGCTGATCGTCAACACCGACGGCACCCTGGCCGAGCGCAGTGGCAACGGCCTGACCATCTTTTCTCAGGCACTGACCGAGCAAGGGGCGCTGCCGGCTCAGGGGCCTACGGAGTTGCGGGTGCACCATGACAAGCCGGATGGGGTGTCGCCGGTGGCGACCCTGGTCGAGCCGGCACAGGTGGCCGGGGTGCCCGGCTTCTGGCTGGACCTCGGGCAACCGGCGTTCGGTCCACAAGCCGTGGGGGCGCAACAAGGGGTCGAGCATGAGGGGTCGAGCTGTGTCGACCTGAGCCGGGTGCGCGGGCTGGCAGGGTTGCGTTCGGAATGGAGCCGCAGCCAGTTCGTGCGCATCGGCAACCCCCATTGCGTGACCCTGGTCGGCGACGCCAGCGCCTTGCCGAGCAACCGGCAGATGAGCGAGGCGCCCCTGGTCGAGGCCCTGACCCGCATCGCCTACGCCATGCCCACCGGCAGCGGCGAACCTTGCCCGGCGGGGGTGAACCTGCAATGGGCGTGGCTGGAAGGCCCACAGCGTATCGCCGCCCGGGTGTTCGAGCGCGGCGAAGGCCCCACCGCATCCTCCGGCACCAGCGCCAGTGCCGTGGCCTGCGCGGCGTGGCGGGTCGGTTGGATCAAGGCTGGCGAAGTGGCGGTGGTGATGCCTGGCGGCACCGCGCCGTTGCGCCTGGAAGCGCGGGGCGGGGAGTTGGTGCGGGTCAGCCTGTTCGGTACGGCGGTGGGTATTGCTTAGATCGAGGTGTATTCAAGTACGCCATCGCGGGCAAGCCTCGCTCCTACAGGGATTGGGTTGGCCGTAATGGTGTGCCCGCCGCGACTTTGTAGGAGCGAGGCTTGCCCGCGATGACGTCAGCTGCCGTTACACAAAACCCGCATCGCCCGGCAGCTCCACCTGGGCCATCTGCCGTTTCATCAGCACCTTGCCGTCGCGGATCGAGTACAGCGGCAGGCCTTGGCTGCGGATCATTTCGTAGTCGCTGTCGGCCGACAGAATCAGCAGGTTGGCCGGCCGGCCTTCCTCCAGGCCGTAACGCTCGCCCAGGGCCAGGGCCTTGGCGCTGTTGTCGGTGACCAGGTCGAGGGCGCTCTGCAGGTTGCGGTAGCCGAGCATGTGGCAGATGTGCAGGCCGGCTTCCAGCACCCGCAGGATGTTGCCGTTACCCAGGGGATACCAGGGATCGACGATCGAGTCCTGGCCGAAACACACGTTCATCCCGGCTTCCAGCAGCTCGTTGACCCGAGTCACGCCGCGGCGTTTCGGGAAGCTGTCGAAGCGCCCCTGCAGGTGGATGCTTTCGGTGGGGCAGGAAACGAAGCTGATGCCCGAGTGGCCGAGCAGGCGGAACAGCTTGGCGCAGTAGGCGTTATCGTAGGAGCCCATGGCGGTGGTGTGGCTGGCGGTCACCCGCGAACCCATGTCGCGGCTGCGGGCCTCTTCGGCCAGCACTTCGAGAAAACGCGAATGCGGGTCGTCGGTCTCGTCGCAGTGCACGTCCACCAGGCAGCCGGTGCGTTCGGCCAGGTCCATGAGGAACTTCACTGAGCTCACGCCCTGGTCGCGGGTGTACTCGAAGTGTGGAATGCCGCCCACCACATCGGCGCCGAGGCGGATCGCCTCTTCCATCAGCTCACGACCGTTGCGGTAGCTTTCGATGCCTTCCTGGGGAAAGGCGACGATCTGCATGTCCACCAGATGCGTGCTTTGCTCGCGCACTTCGAGCATGGCCTTGAGCGCGGTCAGTTCCGGGTCGGTGACGTCGACATGGGTGCGCACATGCTGGATGCCGTGGGCGGCGAGGGCGCGGATGGTTTTGCGGGCGCGGGCCTTGGTGTCTTCCTGGGTGATGGTGACCTTGCGTTCGCCCCAGCATTCGATGCCTTCGAACAGGGTGCCGCTCATGTTCCAGCGCGGCTCGCCGGCGGTGAGGGTGGCGTCCAGGTGAATGTGCGGCTCGACGAAGGGCGGCACCACCAGGTTGCCGCCGGCGTCGAGGTCGTCGGGGGCCTGGGTCTGGGCTTCGGTCTGCCGGGCGATGCTGGTGATGCGGCCATTCTCCAGGCGCAGTTCATGCAGGCCTTCACGGTTGCGCAGGCGGGCGTTGATGATGAGCATCGGAGCGATTCCTTTTTCAATCCAGGCGGTCAGGGTACGGCGCTCGGGCTGGCGGCCGCAACGTCGCGTGGCCCGGGCTCATGCCTGGATGTCCGCCGCGGTGGTGGCGCGCGCGCCGAGCAGGCTGCTCAACAGCATGTAGCTCAGGGCGGCGGCCGCGATGCCCACCAGCGGCGCGACCCAGGGCGAGCCGAAGGCCGCCACGGTGCCGATGGCGTAGGCGCCCAGGCCGGCCCAGTTGAACGCCGGCAGCTTGCTGTCGGCCAGGCGCGGGTACTGGCCGCGGTAGCGATAGAAGAAGTCGGCCATGATCACCCCGCCAATCGGCGGGATCACCGTGCCCAGCAGAATCAGGTAGGGCACCAGCAGGTCGTACATGCCCAGTAGCGCCAGCAGGGTGCCGATCACCGCGCCGACCAGGGTCACGGTCTTGCGCCGGCCGGTACGCAGCAGGTTGCAGCCGGCGACGGCGAAGTTGTAGATGGTGTTGTCCTGGGTGCTCCAGATATTCAGCAGGAGCATGGCCATGGCGGCCATCGCGAAGCCCTGCAACAGCAGCACTTCGACCACGTCCGGCTGTTGGTAGACGATGGCGCCGTAGGCACCGATCAGCACCATCAGGCCGTTGCCGATAAAAAAGCCGATCAAGCTGGCCAGTACCGCGACCCTGGCCGAGCGGGAAAAACGCGTCCAGTTGGTGGCCTGGGTGGCGCCGCTGACAAAGGTGCCGAACACCAGGGTGATGGCCGTGGACAGGTCGAGGCTGGCGCTCGGCACCACGGCCAGCAACCCATCGAGGCCGCCGACCTTGACCGTGGCCACCCACATCGACAGCAACAGCAGCAGGGCCATGGCCGGCACCGCAATATAAGAGAGGATTTCCAGCCCGCGGTAACCGACGTAGGCGGTGGCGCAGAACACCAGGCCGAACAGCACCATCAGCCCCAGCACCGTGCCCTGGCCCAACTCGAAATACTTGCCCAGCACCACCGCGGCGGTGGCGGTGCCCCAGGCGTACCAGCCGATCTGGGTGAAGCCGAGGATCAGGTCGCTGAGCTTGCTGCCCACTTCGCCGAAACAGAAGCGCCCCATCAGCACCGAGTTCAGGCCGCTCTTGAAGGCGATGTAGCCCAGGCCCGCCGCGTACAGGCCCAGCAGCAGGTTGCCGAGGACGATCACCCCGAGCATCTGGCCAAAGCTGAAGGCCACGCCGAGCTTGCCGCCGGCGAACATGGTGGCGGTGAAAAAGGTGAACCCCAGCAGCACCATGGCCGTGGAGGCCAGGCCCTTGCGCGCGTGCATCGGGACTTCGCTGAGCGGGTAGTCGTTGCCTGGATCGTTCTGCGTCATCTGCCTTCCCCTGATTGGCCCAAGCCTGGCCTGGTGCGTAAGCGACGCAGGCCCATTGCAGTCGCCGTGCCAACGCCCCAAGGGGCAGGGGCGCCCAGCCGGCGTTGTGCAACCTGCAGGAGATTTATAGACAAGCAGCGGATTTTTGCTTTCCGGTGTATTCGATTTGTCGGCTTAGGCGCGAAAGCGGTGCACCGGTGAGACAAATTGGATCACTGGTCGCGGGCTCAATCGAACAGGGTCAGGCGGGTTTCGCCGCGATGGAAGGCAAAGGCCGCTTCGATATCGCCTTCCACGGTGCGGCCGCGGGACAGCTCGGGCAGGGCGTCGAGGGCGAAGAACCCGGCGTCGCTGACTTCCGAACCGGCCACGGGGGCGCTGCGGTCGTCGCGCTCGCAGAGAAAATACAGCTTGTAGAAATCCCGGGTGTCGGGGGTGAAGGGGCCCTTGGCCTTGTGCCGGACGCTGTAGAGGGCGCGGGCCGAGACGCTTAGCCCGGCCTCTTCGTGGATCTCCTTGACGATGTTTTCGGCGGCCGACAGGCCGATATCGGCATAACCGCCGGGCATGGCCCAGCGGCCGTCGGTCCGCTCGCGGACCAGCAGGATGCGGTCGTCTTCGATCAGGGCGCCGCGCACATCCACCAGGGGTGTCGAGTAGCGTTTGGCGAAGTCCGACACCAGGCCGGCGATACGTTCCAGGGGCACGTCGGCCAGTTGCGCGAGCATGCTCTGGGCGATGTCGGCGACTTCCTGGTAACGCTCGCGATCGAAGGGGTCCTTGCAGAAATGCAGCCCGGTGGAGGCGAGGGCCTGCAAGCGTTTGGCGTGGGTGAGCCAGGTGTTTTCCATGGTGGCTGTCCTCAAGTAATCGCTGGGGCTGAATCCGTCACTGTAGGGGCGAGCTTGCTCGCGATAAGTCTTCAAGGCCGATGCAATGCTCAGGGGGCGCATCGCCAGCACGCTGGCTCCTACAGGGGGCGTGCCGGCCGTTGTCGTGCGAGGTAAGCGGCCAGGCGCGGCAAGGCTTCTTCGGCGCTGCGGCTGTGGCCGGCCCAGGTGCAGGCCAGCATCAGGTTGCGCGGCAGCTTGAAGTCCTCCACCAGGAAACCTTCGGCGTCGCGGCCATCGGCGTCATGGGGCACTTGTTCGCGCAGGGTTGCGGGTGTTTCGAACCAGGCCCACACCGGTTTGCCCAGGGCGATGGCCATGCCCACCTCGAAGGCGGTGCCGGAGTCCGGCTCCAGGCCGCGAAAGTCGTTGAGGTTGGCCAGCACCGCGTCGCAGTCGCGGATCATCTGCATGTTCTGCTGGCAGATCAGTTGGGCGGTCTGCTCCGGCGTCGGCTGGGCCGGCACCTGATGGTCGATGGGGTAGAGGCCTTGCAGGCCCTGGGCCTGGCACAGGTTCTTGAGGTATTCGCCGCGGGCGATGGCATCGCGGCGAAACAGGTCGAAGCCGGCGAGGTAGATGCGTGGGCTCATGCCTTGCTCCCGGGCTGGGGCAGAAAACGCAGGAGCGCGGCGATGATGGCTTCCGGTGCGTCTTCTTGCAGCAGGTGGCCGGCGTTGGGCACGGCCTGGAACCGCGAGCCGGGGATCAGCTGGTGCAACTGGCGCCCGCGTTCGATGGGAATCCACTGATCGTCCTCGCCCCAGAGGATCTGGGTCGGGCAACGAATGCTCGGATAAAGCCCGGCCACTTCCGTGGTGTAGCGCTCGTCCATCTGCGCGATCTGCCGGTAGAAGGCGGCCTGGCCGCTGGCGCCAAGCCAGGGCTGGACATAGGGTGCCAGCTCCTGGTCGGGGATTTCGCGCTGGATCGCCCCGCGGATGTAGGCCGGCACAATGGCGCGCTGGATGTAGTCCGGCACGCCGCTGAAGGCCTGTTCATGCTGGCGCACGTGCTGCACGAAGGGCGAGCCCCAGGGCGACAGCGCCACCGGGTCGATCAGGGTCAGGCTGCGGTAGTCCTTGCCGTTGAGCAGGTGGGCGCGCAGGGCGGTGGCGCCGCCGAAGTCGTGGGCCACCACGTCCGGGCATTCCAGGCCCCAGTGCTCCAGCAGTTCGGCCAGCAGCTGGTTCTGCACGCCGAGGGACACATCCTGGCCCGCGGCCTGTTCCGACTGGCCGTAGCCCAGCAGGTCGAAATAATGCACCCGGTGGCTGGCGCTGAAGTGCGGGGCGATGCGGTGCCAGACGTAGGAAGAGAAGGGCGTGCCGTGCACCAATACCAGGGGCGGGCCGTCGCCGTGAATGGCGTAGCGCACGCGGTATCCGTTGAAGCGATATTGCTGATCCAGAAGCCAGTCGCTCATGGCGATGTTCCTCTTGGCGAGAGAGGCCAGATCATAGGGCAAAACGAGCGGTGATGCGGTATTGGCAGGGAGGTGTGGTGCTCTGTAGCCGCGGCGGCGGGCTGCGCGAAGGCCCGCCTGCTGCGCAGGACCGCAGCCTTCGGCAGCGGCTACAGGTAGGAATTATTCGCCGCGATAGATGCAGCCGCTGGTGCAGGTCTCATGAATGCGGATCGCACTCAGCTCCGGCAGCAGGGGTTTGAGCTCGTTCCAGATCCACTTGGCCAGTACTTCGCTGGTGGGGTTTTCCAGGCCGGGGATGTCGTTCAGGTAGTTGTGGTCCAGGCGCTCGTAGAGCGGCTTGAAGATCTCCTTGATCTCGGAGAAGTCACGAATCCAGCCGGTGTGCGGATCGACATCGCCGCTCAGGTGGATGGCCACCTTGAACGAGTGGCCGTGCAGGCGTCCGCATTTGTGGCCTTCAGGTACGTGGGGCAGGCGGTGGGCGGATTCGAAGGTAAATTCTTTGAAGATTTCCACAGTGTCGGTCAGCTCGGTCAGGTGGCTATCGCCGCGGGCGATGTAAGGCAGGCAGCGAGTTTACCAGCTTGGTTGTGCGGGTGCGGGAAAACACTGACTAAAGGGTCAATAGCCGTTCGCCGAGACGACCACCTGCGGCCAGCTCGAGGAACTCGTCGCCCAGGCGCCGGCTTTCGTCCATCGCGCTGCGCCAGTATTTCTGGCGGCTGGCGTCGTCGCCCATGAAGCGCTTGAAGTCGTTGCGGTCCGGCAGCTTGCCGTAGGGTAGGCGCGCCAGGTATTCCTTCGACGGCGCCAGCAGCAACACGTCCTGCAGGCGGCCCGGGTTGCCGCGGCGCCAGGGCAGGGTCTTGTCGAACCAGCCGGGAATCACCCGGTCGGTGAAGTGCGGGTAGAGCACGATATCCTCGCCGCTGTAGGGCAGGTCGAGGTGGTAGTCCAGCAGGCCGCCGTCGCGGAAGGTGCCGGTCCCGGCGCCGGGCAGGTCGCGCACGCCTTGCATGACCATCGGGATCGAACCCGAGGCCAGCAGGGCCTGGCGCAGGTTGCCGGTGTCCAGCGGCACGAAGCGCGAGGGGAAATCGTCGAGGGCCTGTAGCGGCGGCGCCAGGCGCGGGTCGTGCAACACCAGGCGTTCGAAGTGCCGCGACAGGCGCGCGCGGCTGCGCAGGTTGTCGGCGATCACCGAGGACAACCCCAGGCCCAGCCGCCCGCGATGGTCGTCGGCGAGCAGGCCGTGGCTTTTCACCACCATGATGTTCAGCCGGTAGTGCGGGTTGTCGAGAATGCTCGCGTCGCGGCCGTCGAGCAGCTCGTGCAGCATGCGTTGCGAACTCTGGCTGATCTGCGCCATGGTCACGCCCTTGGCGAAACTCTGGGCGTTGTACAGCTGGCCCAGGCGGCGGATGCCTTCGGCGGCGTCCGGCAGGCAGGCGCTGGCGAAGCGCCAGGAACCCACCGAGGCGCCGATCAGCGAGCGCTCCCGTGGCGCTGCCGGCAGCCATTCGCCGAACAACGCCAGGTCCAGCCCCTGGATGCCCAGGGCTTTCGGCCCGCCGGCGGCGCCGGGCAGGGTGCCGACTTCGGCCGCGCTCAGGCCATTGGCGCGAATGCGCGCCAGGGCGCGCGGGCCGGCCTTGAGGGTCAGGGCGGGGAACTTGATGTGGATAGCGGTCATACCGGCCTCAATCTCGAGCGACAGGTGAGTATAAAAGCTCGGGCGGGCGGCGCCGAATGAAACCTGCGCGCTGCCGATGATGGCCATTCAGTTTCAATTAAGTTCGCTTTGTTATCTTGCCGTTATCTTGAACGCCGTAAGCAACACATAACTAGAAAGTGGAGACACCCCATGAAATCCCTGACTGCCCTGTTCACCGCCAGCCTTATCGGCATGACCGCCAGCCTGGCCCATGCCCGCGACCTGGGCCCCGACGAGGCCCTGAGACTGCGCGACGCTGGTACCATTGTGTCCTTTGAAAAACTCAATGCCACGGCATTGGCCAAGCACCCGGGCGCGACCATCACCGAAACCGAGCTGGAAGAGGAGTACGGCAAGTACATCTACCAGATCGAGGTGCGCGACCCCCAAGGGATTGAGTGGGACCTGGAATTGGACGCGGTGAGCGGCCAGGTGCTCAAGGATCATCAGGATACGTAATGAAGGTGAATCTACGCGCCGGCAGCAGGGTGGCCCTGGCGCTTCTGGCTTTTTGCTCGGTGGCGCTGGCCCGCGACCTGGACCAGGACGAAGCCCTGCGCCTGCGCCAGCAAGGGGTGATCCTGCCGCTGGAGCAATTGCTGCAGCAGGCCCTGGACCGTTACCCAGGGGCCAAGCTGCTGGAAGCCGAGCTGGAAGAAAAACACGACGTCTACATCTATGAAGTCGAGCTGCTGACCGCCGAGGGCGTGGTCCGCGAGCTGGACCTCGAGGCCGCCACCGGCCGCTTACTCAAAGACAAGGAAGATGACTGATGCGCCTGCTCCTGGTGGAAGACCACGTCTCCCTGGCCGACGAACTGCTGGCCGGGCTCAACCGCCAGGGCTACGCCGTGGACTGGCTGGCCGACGGCCGTGACGCGCTGTACCAGGGCGCCAGTGAGCCTTACGACCTGATCGTGCTCGACCTCGGCCTGCCGGGGGTTCCGGGCCTGGAGGTGCTGGAGAAATGGCGCGCCGGCGGCCTGGCGACCCCGGTGCTGATCCTCACCGCCCGCGGTTCCTGGGCCGAACGCATCGAAGGCCTGAAGGCCGGTGCCGACGACTACCTGACCAAACCCTTCCACCCGGAAGAATTGCACCTGCGCATCCAGGCGCTGTTGCGTCGCTCCCATGGCCAGGCCAACCAACCAACGCTGCAGGCCGCCGGGCTGCACCTCGACGAAGGCCGCCAATGCGTGGTGCGCGACGGCGCGGATATCCAGCTGACCGCCGCCGAGTTCCGCCTGCTGCGCTACTTCATGCTGCATCCGGAGCAGATCCTCTCGAAAAGTCACCTCGCCGAGCACCTCTACGACGGTGAGACCGAGCGCGACTCCAACGTGCTGGAAGTCCACGTCAACCACCTGCGGCGCAAGCTCGGGCGCAGCGTGATCGAAACCCGTCGCGGCCAGGGCTACCTGTTCGGCGGGAGCGCCCAGTGAGGTCGATCCAGCGCCGCCTGAGCCTGGGCCTGATCAGTGTGATGGTGATTGTCGGCCTGGTGCTGGCGCAGACCAGCCTGTGGCTGTTCGAGATGGGCTTGCAACGCTACCTGGAAGCCGGCCTGCGCAACGACAGCGAAAGCCTGCTGGTGGCGCTGGTGCGTGGCCCCCAGGGTTTGCAGCTGGACGAGCGGCGTCTGTCGCCGGCCTATCAGCGGCCGTTTTCCGGGCATTACTTCCGCATCGACTTCGATGACGTGCACTGGCGTTCCCGCTCCTTGTGGGACCAGGACCTGCCAAAACTGGAACAGACCGGCCTGCACAGCAACCTGCAACTGGGGCCGGAAGGCCAGCGCCTGCTGGTGCTGCGCACCGACTACCGACGCCTCGGGCAATCGATTTCCATCAGCGTGGCCCAGGACTACACCCCGGTGCGTGAGAGCTTCCTGCGCATGCAACAGGTTGGCCTGGGCCTGGGCCTGGCCGGCCTGCTGCTGATCCTGATCCTGCAGCGGGTCACCGTGCGCCGCGCCTTGCGCCCGCTGGAGCAGGCCCGTGAACAGATCGCCCAATTGCAGCGCGGCCAGCGTTCGCAACTGGACGAACAGGTGCCGCTGGAGCTGGAGCCGTTGGTGGCGCAGATCAACCATTTGCTGGCCCATACCGAAGACAGCCTCAAGCGTTCGCGCAATGCCCTGGGCAACCTCGGGCATGCACTGAAGACCCCGCTGGCGGTGCTGCTGAGCCTGGCTTCCAACCCCAAGCTGCAAGCGCACCCGGAGTTGCGCCAATTGCTTGAAGAACAGCTGGAGCAGGTGCAGCAGCGGCTCAATCGCGAGCTGAACCGCGCACGCCTGGCCGGCGATGCCTTGCCCGGCGCGCTGTTCGATTGCGACGCCGAGCTGCCGGGACTGCTGGCGACCCTGAACATGATCCATGGCGAGCACCTGGACCTGAGCTACCAGGCGGCCCCCGGCCTGCAATTGCCCTGGGACCGGGAAGATTTGCTGGAGCTGCTGGGCAACCTGCTGGACAACGCCTGCAAGTGGGCGGATGCCGAAGTGGCGCTGAGTGTCTGGCAGACCGCCCAGGGTTATGGCCTGGCGGTGGACGACGATGGACCGGGGATTCCCGAGGAACAGCGCAGCCAGGTGTTCAGCCGCGGCACGCGCCTGGACGAGCAGACCGACGGCCACGGCCTCGGCCTGGGCATCGTGCGCGACATCGTCGAGAGCTGGGGCGGGGCGCTGCGCTTGCTGGAAAGCCCGCAGGGCGGGCTGAGGGTGTTGATCGAGTTGCCCAAGCGCTAACACCGATCTGTAGCCGCTGCCGAAGAATGAGGCTGCGGCTACAAAACCACCCCCCTCCCCATTGGGAGGGGGTTGTGAGATCAGACCCGGAACTGATCCATCAGGCTCTGCTGCTGGTTGGCCAGGCTGTTCAGCGACTGGCTGACCCGGGCCGATTCGTTGGCCTGCTCCGACAGCGACTCGGTGACGTCGCGGATGGTCGCCACGTTGTTGTTGATCTCCTCGGCCACCGCGCTTTGCTCTTCGGCGGCGCTGGCGATCTGCAGGTTCATGTCGCTGATCACTGTCACCGCGTCGCCGATCTGCCGCAGAGCGGTGACCGCCTGGCCGACCTGCTCGACGCTGCCCTGGGCCTGGCGATGGCTGTTGCCCATGGCTCCGACCACTTCCTGGGTGCCGCTTTGCAGCTCCTCGATGACCTGGCGGGTTTCCTCCACCGATTCCTGGGTGCGGCGGGCGAGGTTGCGCACTTCGTCGGCGACCACCGCGAAACCGCGCCCGGCCTCGCCGGCGCGGGCGGCCTCGATGGCGGCGTTGAGGGCCAGCAGGTTGGTCTGCTCGGCGATGGCGCGAATCACTTCCAGCACCGAACCTATCTTCTCGCTGTTGGCGGCCAGGCCTTCGACCTGGGTCATGGCGGTGCTCATGTCGGCCGCCAGGTGATCGATGCTGGTGGTGGTGCGGTCGATCACGCTCAGGCCCTGGCGCGTGGCCTGGTCGGCATCGCGGGCGGCCTGGGCGGCCTGGGCCGCGCTGCGGGCGACGTCCTGGGCGGTGGCGCTCATCTCATGGGAAGCGGTGGCCACCTGGTCGACCTGGCGATACTGCTGCTCCATGCCGGCGCTGGTCTGGGTGGCGATGGCCGAGGACTGGTCGGCGGTGCCGCGGGCATCCTGCACCGAGCGTTTCACCTCGGCGATGATCGGTTGCAGCTTGTCGAGGAAGCGGTTGAACCAGCCGGCCAGTTGGCCCAGTTCGTCCTTCTTGTCGTAGGCCAGGCGCCGGGTCAGGTCGCCTTCGCCGCTGGCGATGTCTTCCAGCATGTGCGCCACGCCGAGGATCGGCCGGGTCACGCTGCGCGCCATCAGCCACACCAGCAGCAGGCCGAGCACCGCGGCCAGCAGGCCCAGGCCCAGTTCGACCAGGGTGCCGGCCTTATTGCTCTGGTCCAACTGGTTCTTCAGGGCTTCGGCCGGGCCCACCAGGACCCGCTCCGGTACTTGCAGCAGCACGCCCCAGGGCTTGCCGTCGGGAATCGGGGTGAAGGGCGCGAGTACTTTCAGGGCGTTGTCGTTGTGCAGGCTCTGGGTCTGGGTGCTGGCCGACAGCAGACGGATCAGTTCGCCACCGTTGGCCTTGTCCAGTTGGTCCAGGCGCTGGCTGAGCTTGCTGGCGTCGGCGCTGTAGCCGGCGAGCAGGCCGACCGGGCTGATGATGCTGACCGTGGTCTGGCCGTCGTAGAGTTCCTTGCTCGCTTGCTGGCTGACCGATTGCAGGCTGTTGAGGTTGATGTCCACCGACAGCGAGGCGATGACTTTGCCGTTCACCAGCAGCGGGAACACGATGCTGGTCATCAGCACGTTCTGGCCGTCGATCACATAGAAATAGGGCTCGATCACGCAGGGCTTGAGGGTGCTGCGCGGGCAGGTGAACCAGGCGTTGGCCGGCTGGCCGCTGGGGCCGGTGGTGGTGTCGCTCATGTCGCTTTCCGGCAGCGCCATGGAGGTCAGCTTGCCCGGGGTCGGCTGCGACCAGTACAGGGCGAAGCGGCCCTTGTCGTTGCTGCCCAGTTCGCCCTGGTCGCTGAAGAGTTCGTCCTTGCCGTCCAGGGCATTGGCTTCGAACACCAGCGACAGGCCGAGCAGGTCGGGGTTGGCCTGCAGCGCCGACTTCACCTGGCGGGTCAGGTCCTCGCGCAGGTCGAAGGCATCGAGGAAGCGCTTCTCGGCCTGTTCGCGCAGGAACAGCACCTGGCGCGAGAAGCCGTGGCCGTATTGATAGGCGTCCATGAATTGCTGGCGGATGCCCAGCGCCTGGACTTCGCCCTGGGCCTCGATGCGGGCCTGGGCGGCTTCGTTGAGCATCTCCATGCTCGAAGCCTTCACCAGTGCGGAGCTGTGCTCCATGCGGTACAGCGAAAGCCCCACCAGCAGGGTCACGATGCCGGCCAGGCAGAGTCCGGCAAGCAAGGTGATTTTCCACTGGATGGAAAGTTGTCTGAGCGACATGGAGACGTCCTTATTCGATATTTATTTGAGACTTTGCAACGTATCGGCCGAAGAACGGCCTTCTTTAAACGCTCGTTCGAATTTTCCCCGGGGACTGTCTTGCTGCGGATTTGCCCCTAAGCCACCGTCCCCTGTAGCGGCTGCCGCAGGCTGCGATCGATCTGGGCGGCATTCCGACGAAGTGGGCGTTGCTTTTGAGGGCCTCGGAAGGTCCATCGGACCTTATCGTCCGAACGCGGCCCGAACCTGCGGCAGCGGCTACAGAGGGCAGAGGGCGGCGCCCGGGTTTTGACAAGCGTTGCCCGCTGCTGCAAAGTGCGCGCCCTCTAATAAGACCCTCCTTTTTCAATCCGGCGTCGGCAGCTATGCCCTCTGGCCGGACTCATTCCTTTTGCGGCGTTTTCCCGCCGCAGTGCCATGAGGTAACGATGATTAATGCAGTAATTGCCGCGGTTGGCGTCATGCTGGTCCTCAGCCTGTCCCGCGTGCATGTGGTGATCGCGCTGATCGTGGGCGCGCTGGTGGGAGGGTTGACCGGTGGCCTGGGTATCGAGGCGACGCTCAAGGCTTTCAATAACGGCCTCGGCGGCGGAGCGACGGTGGCCCTGTCCTACGCCTTGCTCGGCGCCTTTGCGGTGGCGATCGCCAAGTCCGGCCTGGCCCACGCTTTGGCGGACAAGATCCTGCTGCTGGTGGACCGCCAGGACGCCAACGGCGGCGGCAACGTCAAATGGCTGCTGATCGGCCTGTTGTGGGTGGTGGCGATCGCCTCGCAGAACATCTTGCCGATCCATATCGCCTTTATTCCGCTGCTGGTGCCGCCACTGCTGTATGTGCTGAGCAAACTGCAGCTGGACCGGCGGCTGATCGCCTGCGTCATCACCTTCGGCCTGATCACCCCGTACATGTTCCTGCCGGTGGGGTTCGGCAATATCTTCCTCAACGAGATTTTGCTGGCCAACGTTGCCCGCAGCGGCGTGGACATCAGCAATATCAATGTCACCCACGCCATGGGCATTCCAGCCCTGGGCATGGTCTTCGGCCTGCTGCTGGCCTTTGTCAGCTACCGCAAGAAGCGTGTGTATGACCTGGAACTGATCGAGAAAGTCGAGCAGGTGACGGTGCAATACAACCCGCGCACGCTGCTGGTGGCGGGCCTGGCGATTGTCGCGGCCTTTGTCATCCAGCTGTTGCTGGATTCGATGATTATCGGTGCGTTGTCCGGCTTCCTGATCTTCTCGGTGTCGGGCATCGTGCGCTGGCGCGAGACCGACGACCTGTTCACCGAAGGCATGAAGATGATGGCGATGATCGGTTTCATCATGATCGCCGCCGCCGGTTTCGCCGAAGTGATGAAGGCCACCGGCGAGGTGAAGAGCCTGGTGGAATCCTCGGCCAGTTGGATCGGCCACAGCAAGGGCGTGGGCGCCTTGCTGATGCTGCTGGTGGGGCTGCTGGTGACCATGGGCATTGGCTCGTCGTTCTCCACCGTTCCGATCCTGGCGACCATCTTCGTGCCGCTGTGCGTGCAGCTGGGCTTCAGCCCGCTGGCCATCGTCTGCATCGTCGGCACCGCCGGCGCATTGGGCGACGCCGGCTCGCCGGCCTCGGACTCGACCCTGGGCCCGACCTCCGGCCTGAATATCGACGGCCAGCACCACCACATCTGGGACACCGTGGTCCCGACCTTCCTGCACTACAACCTGCCGCTGCTGGCGTTCGGCTGGGTCGCGGCGATGGTGCTCTGAGCCCGCAGGGGTTTCAGTTGCACCGCGTTGTCCTTATCGCGAGCAAGCTTCGCTCCTACAAGTACGCTGCTTCTGTAGGAGCGAAGCTTGCTCGCGAAAATTCTCAAGGGCGCTGCGTGGCCGCAAATTCAGCGCATCGTCCCGTGGGGCTCAACTTTTGTGGCGGCGTGCCGTTAAGGCTGTATCACGCCAATAAAATCCAGAGTGAGCCTCCTATGCGCCTAAGTCTGAAGGGCAAAGTCCTGTCCCTCGCGGTCCTCCCGGTCCTGTTGTTTGCGCTGGTGATCAGCCTGACCACGGTCGTCATGCTCAAGCAGCAGGCGCAGAGCGAGGTGGACGAGACCCGCCAGCGCCTGCTCGGCGAGGCCAAGACCACGCTGCAGAGCTATGTGGAGGTGGCCCTGAGCACCGTCAAGCCGCTCTACGACGCAGCGGCGCCCGGTGATACCGCGACCCGTGCCCAGGTGGTGAAGCTGCTGTCGAACATCACCTACGGCAAGGACGGTTACTTCTTCGGCTACGACTCCGAGACGGTGCGCCTGTTCAAGGGCAACAGCCCGGACGGCGTCGGCAAGAGCTTCAAGGACAACCGCGACCCCAACGGCGTGTACGTCAACCGCGAGCTGGTCAAGGTCGGCAAGGACGGCACCCACTATGTGCAGTACAGCTCGACCCAGCCGGGCAGCGACGTACTGGTGCCGAAACTGGGTTACACCGAATACCTGCCCAAGTGGGACCTGATCGTCGGCTCCTCGGTGAACCTGGACGGCATCGACGCCCAGGTGGCCGAGGTCGAGGCCAGCGTCAACGAACGCATGCAGGGCATGGTCCTGAGCATCATCGGCATCGCCGTGGTGGTACTGCTGGTGATCGCCGCCATCGGCATGCTGGTGGCCAATACCATCCTGCGGCCGCTGAACCTGATGAAGCTCAACCTCGACGATATCGCTGCCGGCGAAGGCGACCTGACCCGCCGCCTGGCCATCACCAGCCAGGACGAGCTGGGCGACCTGGCCGGTTCCTTCAACCGTTTCGTCGACAAGATCCACGGCCTGGTGCGGCAGATCACCGAGATGACCGGCCAGCTCACCGGCCTGGTGACCCAGGTGTCCGAACAGGCCCAGCGCTCCGAGCAGGCCATGGAGCGCCAGCGCCACGAGACCGATCAGGTGGCCACGGCGATCAATGAAATGTCGTCGGCGGCCCAGGAAGTGGCGCGCAGTGCCCAGGGCGCGGCCGTGGCGGCGCAGCAGACCGACGAGGAAGGCCAGGCGGCCAAGCGCGTGGTGGATGGCAGCATCCAGCAGATTCACGCGCTGGTCAGCGATATCCGCAGCAGCGGCACTTCCCTGGACAGCCTGCAGAAAGACGTGGCGTCGATTGTCAGCGTGCTGGACGTGATCCGTTCCATCGCCGAGCAGACCAACCTGCTGGCCCTCAACGCGGCCATCGAAGCGGCGCGGGCCGGTGAGGCCGGGCGTGGTTTCGCGGTGGTGGCCGACGAGGTCAGGGCGCTGGCCAGCCGCACCCAGCAGAGCACCCAGGAAATCCAGGGCATGATCGACCGCCTGCAACAGGGCACGCGCACCGCCGTGGAGGCCATGCGCCGCTCCAGCGATGCCGGCGACGGCACCTCGCACCAGGCCAACGAAGCCGGGGCTTCCCTGGATGCCATGGCGCAATTGATCGGCACCATCAACTCGATGAACGCGCAGATCGCCAGCGCCGCGGAAGAACAGACCGCGGTGGCCGAAGAGATCAACCGCAGCGTGCATCAGATCGCGGTGGCGGTGGACAGCGTCGCCGACGAAACCCAGCTCGGCGCCCAGACCTCACGCAGCCTGGCCGACCTCGGCCAACGCCTGGGCAAGCTGGTGGGGCAGTTCCGTATCTGAGTCATCGAGATCGCCATCGCGGGCAAGCCTCGCTCCTACAGTTTGCGGTTTTCTGTAGGAGCGAGCGGGTGGCGATCCGACTTGCCCGCGATGATGTCCGAAAGGACAACATTGAGCTCCAAGCTCCAAGCTCCAAGCTCCAAGCTCCAAGCTCCAAGCTTGAGCCTGGCTGTACCGCCTCACTTCTTCCGCGGTTTGCCGCTGCCCGGGATATGCAGGTAGGACATCACGCTTTCGGTCAGCTCGGTCGCCAGTTTGACCGCTTCCTTGTTGCGCGCCATCACCCCCGCTACCAGTCCTTCGATCAGGGCCAGCACCGCGATATTGGAGCTGGTCATGACCGGATGGTCGGCGGGGGCGAACAGCACATGTTCGGCAATGCTGGCCAGCGGCGAGGCGGGGGAGTCGGTGATGGCCAGCACCGTGGCGCCGCGTTCGTTGGCGAAACGGGCGAGTTGCAGGGTATCGAGGGAGTAGCGCGGCAGGGAGATGGCCAGCAATACATCCTGATCGGTGATCGCGGCCAGGCGGTAGGCGGCGTTTTCGTTGCCGCCCTCCATGCTGATGGCTGTGGCGTCGGCGCAGAAAGGCATCAGGGTCGAGGCGGCGAGGCCGGCGAAATAGACGCTGTTGCCAAAGCCCAGGATGTAGATCTTGCGCGCCTGGACCAGGCTGGTGACGAAGGCGTCGAAGGTCTGTTCGTGGTTGTTGGTCGCCGCCGTGGCGAGGTTGCTGCTGGCGCTCTGGATCTGCTCGTGCAGGCCGAAGGCGCCACCGGGCCTATGGGCCAGTTCGTTGCGCAGCTTGTCGACCGGCGACACCATTTGCTGCAGCGTCGTCACCAGCTCGGCCTTCATGCCGGTGTAGCCGCCGAGGTCGAGGGTCTTGGCCAGTCGGTTGACCGCCGCCGGCGAGGTCGAGGTTGCGTGGGCCATCTCCTCGATGGTCAGCGTCGCGGCCTTCAACGGATGGCGCAGGATAAAGTCCGCGACCTTGCGCAGCGACGGCGGCAGGTCGGCAACGATTTCCGCCAGTTTGCGCATCACCGGCGCGGCATAGACCGTGGTGTCTTTCAGTGGGGTCGGCATATCCGGCTCAACAGTTCCTGAGGATTGGAGGAGAGGGCACAAGGTTGGCGGAGTGTATCCGAAGCCGCCCCCTGGCGTGCAGCGCCAGGCCAGGGAGCGCTGCGTCGGGTTATTTCAGGCTGCCGGCGAGGAACTGCCGCAGGCGTTCGGACTGGGGCCTGGCCAGCACTTCGCGCGGCTCGCCGCGTTCTTCGACCAGGCCCTGGTGGAGGAAGACCAACTGGTTCGAAACCTCGCGGGCAAAGCCCATTTCGTGGGTCACCACCACCATGGTCCGGCCTTCCTGGGCGAGGTCCTGCATCACCTTGAGCACGTCGCCGACCAGTTCCGGGTCGAGTGCCGAGGTCGGTTCGTCGAACAGCATCACTTCCGGTTCCATGGCCAGCGCCCGGGCAATCGCCACGCGCTGCTGCTCGCCGCCCGACATATGCGCCGGCCAGGCATCCATGCGGTGCGCCACGCCGACCTTGTCCAGGTAGTGCTCGGCTTTTTCCCGGGCCTCCTGCTTGTTCAGACCCAGCACATGCACCGGTGCTTCCATGACGTTTTCCAGGGCGCTCATGTGCGACCACAGGTTGAAGTGCTGGAACACCATCGACAGCCGCGAACGCATGCGTTGCAACTGCCTGGGATCGACCGCCTTGAGGCTGCCGAGTTTGCTGGCGCGCAGTTTGAGGGGTTCGCCATTGAGCAGGATGCTGCCCGCGCTGGGCTGTTCCAGCAGGTTGATGCAGCGCAGGAAGGTGCTTTTGCCGGAGCCGCTGGAGCCGATGAGGCTGATCACGTCGCCGGCTTTCGCCTGCAGGGACACACCCTTGAGTACCTGGTGGGCGCCGTAGCTTTTGTGCAGGTCCTGAATTTCAAGTTTGTACATGGTTGCGATTCTCTGGAGTCAGTCGCTGAGCAGGCGACCCTGGCGAATGGGGGTAGTGCCGGCCACCTTGGCTAGCCACAGACCGGGTTGGGCAAAACGCAGGCGCTCGCGGGCATAGAGGATGCCGTTGGTCTCGGCGCGCACCAGGCTGTGGTGATCGGTCAGTGGGTCGATGACCTCGAACAGCGGGTCGCCGACCTTGACCCGGGCCCCCAGGGGTTGCAGAAAACTCACCACTCCCGGGTGCGGCGCATAGGCGTACTGCGCGCCGGCGAAGGGCGTCGCTTCGCAGATGCAGGGTGGCGGTGTCGGCCAGCCGCCGCTGATCAGGCCCTGGTCGGCGAGGTAGCCGAGAATGGCCTGGGCGCTGTCGGCGCAAGGCTCGCGCTCGGTGTCGGCCATGCCGCGCAATTCGATGGTGGTGGCCACGCACGCCAGCGGAATATCGGCCGCTGGAAAGCGCTCGGCCAACTGTAGCCAGGGGATGGCGCAGGCTTCATCGAAGGCGCTGCCGCCGGCGGCCTCGGCCAGCAGCGCGACCCCCGCGTACAGGCGCGCGGCCAGAGAGCGCAGGTGTGGCCAGTTCTGCGGCATGGCGTACAGCAGCATCACCGACTCGAAGTCGCAGTGCAGGTCCAGCACCACGTCGGCATCGCAGGCATGCTGCAACAACAGGCGGCGCAGGCCGTCGAGTTCCGAGGCTGGCGCCGGCAGGTCCGCCAGGACATCGAGCATGGCCCGGCGGATCAGTGCGATATTGGCGCTGGCATCGTCCCCCAGCCGGCCTTCCAGCAACGGCGCCAGTGCCTGGGTCAGCTCCGGGAAGTCGCGATTGAAGTTCTTGCCGCTGGAGAATTCGAAGCGACCTTGATGGGTGGCCTGGAACATCTGGGCGATGCCGATCGGGTTGGCCATCGGCACCAGTTCGATCACCCCCGTCAGGCGACCTTGTTCTTCCAGTTCGAGCAGGCGCCGCTTGAGTTCGGCGGCCACCCGCATGCCCGGCAGCTCGTCGGCGTGCAGGGATGCCTGGATATAGGCCTTGCGCGGCCCGCTGCCGAAACGGAACAGCGTCAGCTGGCGTTCGGTGCCCGAGGCACTCCAGGGCAAGCGGTATTGAATGTGCTCCATGACAGCTCCTCAGTGCTTGCGTGGTGCCAGGTACGCCAGCCAGCGGCGCTCGGCCAGCTTGAACAGACGCACCAGGATGAAAGTCAGGACCAGATAGATGAGCCCGGCGGTGATGAAGGCCTCGAACGGCAGGTAGAAGCGCGAACTGATGGTGCGCGCGGCGCCGGTGATGTCGACGAGGGTGACGATGGACGCCAGGCTGGTGGTTTGCAGCATCATCAGCACTTCGTTGCTGTACTGCGGCAGCGCCCGGCGCAAGGCCGAGGGCAGGAGGATGCGCCGGTACAGGGTCAGGCGCGACATGCCCATGGCCCTGGCGGCCTCGATCTCGCCGTGGGCCGTGGCCTTCAGGCTGCCGGCCAGCAGTTCGGCGCTATAGGCGCCGGTGTTGAGCGCGAAGGCCAGGCAGGCACAGAAGGTGGCACTGGAGAGGTAAGGCCAGAGCAGGCTCTGGCGTACCGCTTCGAACTGGGCCAGGCCGTAGTAGATCAGGAACAGTTGCACCAGCATCGGCGTGCCGCGGATCACGTAGGTGTAGAGCCAGGCCGGGAAGTTGATCAGCGGTGAGCGGGACACCCGCATCAGCGCCAAGGGAACCGCCAGCAGCAGGCCGCAGGCCAGGGAAATCAGCAGCACTTTGAGGGTCACCAGCACGCCACCGAAATACAGTGGCAGGTTTTCCCAGATCAGGTGGTAGTCGAGAATCATGGGGGCTCCCAATCACAGTTCGGCGGCTTTGAGGCCGACCGAGTAGTGTTTTTCCAGATAACGCAGCACCAGCAACGACAGGCTGGTCAGCAGCAGGTACAGCGCCGCCACGGCGAGAAAGAAGGTGAAGGGTTCGTGGGTGGCGTCCGCCGCGTTCTTGGCCTTGAACATCATGTCCTGCAGGCCGATCACCGAGATCAGCGCGGTGGACTTGGTCAGCACCAGCCAGTTGTTGGTGAAGCCGGGAATGGCGAAGCGAATCATCTGCGGCACCAGGATTCGCCAGAACACCTGGGTGCCACTCATGCCATAAGCCGCGCCGGCCTCGGCCTGGCCCTTGGGGATCGCCATGAAGGCGCCGCGAAAGGTCTCCGAGAGATAGGCGCCAAAAATGAAGCCCATGGTGCAGACGCCGGCGATAAAGGGATTGATGTCGAAATAGCGGGTGTAACCGAGCGCCAGGGCAATGCGGTTCACCAGATCCTGGCCGCCGTAGAAGATCAGCAGGATCAACACCAGGTCGGGAATCCCGCGAATCAGGGTCGTATAGCCTTCGCCGAGCATCGCCAGCCATTTCAGTGGCGACAGGCGAAAGGCCGCGCCGACCAGGCCCAGGGCAATGGCCAGGGTCATGGAGGTCAGCGCCAGGTTGATGGTCAGCCAGGCGCCATCGAGAATGCTCGATCCGTAGCCGTGGAGCATGATGAAGTTCCTCAAGCGAGCGCCGCGAGGCGCAAGGCAGGCCCGGTGCGGCACCGGCAAGGGGCCGGCGCCAGGGCCCTGGGTAAGGCTTATTCGCCGTAGATATCGAACGCGAAGTACCGGGCCATTACCTGCTGGTACTTGCCGTTGGCGCGGATAGCGTCGATGGCCGCATTGAGGCGCGCGACGTTGGCGCTATCGCCTTTGCGCACGGCGATCCCGGCGCCCCTGCCGAAATAGTTCGGGTCGTTGATGTCCGGCCCGACCAGGGCGAAACCCTTGCCTGCCGCGGTCTTGATAAAGCTCTCGTCGGTGTTGACGATGTCGGCGAGGGTGGCGTCCAGGCGGCCTGAGGCGAGGTCGAGGAAGGCTTCATTCTGCGAGGCGTAGCGCACCACCTCGATCCCGGCGCTGGCCAGTTGCTCGGTGGCGAAGCGGTCGTAGGTCGAGGAGCGCTGCACGCCGACTTTCTTGCCCTTGAGGTCCTGTACCGGGTCGTTGATCACGTTGCCGGCTTTCATCGCGAACTTGCCCGGCGTGTGGTAGTACTTTTTGCTGAAGTCGACCGACTTCATCCGGTCCTCGGTGATCGACATCGACGACAGCACGGCATCGATCTTGCGCACCTTGAGCGACGGGATCATGCCGTCGAATTCCTGGATGACCCACTCGCATTTCACCTTCATCTCTTCACACAGGGCGTTGCCGATGTCGTAGTCGAAACCGCTGACGTTGCCCTGCGGTGTCTTGAAGGAAAAGGGCGGGTAGGCGGCCTCGATGCCGATACGCAGGCTGTCTTCGTCGGCGTGGGCCAGGAAGCTTGCGGCGCACAGCGCCAGAGCACCTAGAAGTTCTGTCTTGTTCATATTGTTGACTCCTTGGAGGGGCGTTGGGGTGGTACGGGTACAAGCCGTCCGTTCTGGCGTGGTTCGGTCCTGGTGATTTTCGTGTGGCTATAAATGACATGTATTATTTCAGAAATCAACATTTTGAAAATAATAATGTCAGAATGGCGCATGTGGATATCGGGCGGTGCCGGTTGGCGCAGCCTGTTCGGATGGATTCAGGGGAGGGGGTGTATGTGATGCAGGGGCAGGATTATTGCGGTGTAGGAGCGAGGCTTGCCCGCGATGGCGTCATCAACGACGCCATCTCGATCAGGCTTATGCCGCGCTGTTTGGCGTCACATCGCGCATCAACAAGGCAAAACGCAGATCCACCGCGTCCGGGATCGGCAGGTACACCCTGTGCCCGTCTCCCGGTGCGACCTCGATCGGCTCGCCATGGATGTTCTGCAACTGATGCAGGTCGAAGTGGAAGTTGCCCTTGGGGGTCATCAGCTCCATATGGTCGCCCAGGGCAAAGCGGTTCTTCACCTTCACTTCCGCCAGCCGGTCACGGCGCTCGCCGGTGAGTTCGCCGACGAACTGTTGGCGTTCCGACACCGAGCTGCCGTTCAGGTAGTTCTGGTATTCGTCGTGCACGTGGCGGCGCAGGAAACCTTCGGTGTAGCCACGCTGGGCCAGGGACTCCAGGTCGTTCATCAGGTTGCGGTCGAACTCGCGGCCGGCCACGGCGTCGTCGATGGCCCGGCGATAGACCTGGGTGGTGCGGGCGCAATAGAAGTGCGACTTGGTGCGGCCCTCGATCTTCAACGAGTGCACGCCCATGCGCGTCAGGCGCTCGACGTGCTGCACCGCGCGCAGGTCCTTGGCGTTCATGATGTAGGTGCCGTGCTCGTCCTCGAAGGCCGGCATCGCTTCGTCCGGGCGATTGGCTTCGCGCAGCAGGAACACCTGGTCGGTCGGCGCCCCCAGGCCCAGGGTCGGTTCCGGCTGGAACTGCTGGACGATCTCGCCGAGGGTATTCTCCGTGGCTGCCTCGGCCTGGTATTTCCAGCGGCAGGCATTGGTGCAGGTGCCCTGGTTGGCATCGCGCTTGTTCATGTAGCCCGACAGCAGGCAGCGCCCGGAGTAGGCCATGCACAGGGCGCCGTGGACGAATACCTCGAGCTCCATGGCCGGCACCTGCCGGCGGATTTCCTCGATCTCTTCCAGGGACAGCTCGCGGGACAGGATGATCCGGCTCAGGCCCTGTTGCTGCCAGAACTCGACGCTGGCCCAGTTCACCGTATTGGCCTGCACCGACAGGTGGATCGGCATCTGCGGGAAGTGCCGGCGCACCAGCATGATCAGCCCCGGGTCGGACATGATCAGCGCGTCAGGGGCCATGGCGATCACCGGCTCCAGGTCCTTGAGGAAGGTCTTGAGCTTGGCGTTGTGCGGGGCGATGTTGACCACCACGTAGAAGCGCTTGCCCTGGGCCTGGGCCTCGCGAATGCCGAGGGCCAGGTTGGCATGATCGAATTCGTTGTTGCGCACCCGCAGGCTGTAGCGCGGCTGACCGGCGTATACCGCATCGGCGCCATAGGCGAAGGCGTAGCGCATGTTTTTCAGGGTGCCGGCGGGGGCGAGCAGTTCGGGGCGGGTCAGGGGCGTCATGGCGATTGTCGATGGCAAAAGGTCGCGAGGGTAAGGCCTGGGCCCGCGGTTTTCATTGACCTGGATCTATGCTCGACGAATAAAACAGGGCACTTGGCCGAACGCCGGCGGACTAACGCTTTAGGGGCGCTTTGCGGCGTCCTGGACCTTATTGACGGGGAGCGGACATGAACCAGCACCTCATCCAACACAAAAGCCTGTTGCTTCTGCTGACCCTGGTGACCGTCGCCTTCATCTGGATTCTGCTGCCCTTTTACGGCGCGGTGTTCTGGGCGGTGATCCTCGGCATCCTGTTCGATCCGCTGCAACGGCGCCTGCAAATCAAGTTCGGTTGGCCACGCAACCTGACGGCCTTTTGCACCCTGAGCATCTGCCTGGTGAGCGCCATTCTGCCGGTGGCCATCATCAGTACCTTGCTGGTGCAGGAAGGCGCCAACCTCTACCAGAGCATCGAAAGCGGCAAGCTGGACATCGCCGCTCATCTGGACCAGTTCAAGCACAGTTTGCCGCCGTACTTCCAGCAGTTGCTGGATCGCTTCGGCCTGGGTGAGCTGGAGAGCGTGCGCGAGAAGATCGTCAAGGGCGCACTGCAAGGCAGCCAGTTCTTCGCCACCCAGGCTTTTAGCGTCGGCCAGGGTACCTTCAAGTTCGTGGTGAGCTTTTTCGTGATGCTGTACCTGCTGTTCTTCTTTTTGCGCGATGGCCCCGAACTGGTACGCAAGGTGCGCATCGCATTGCCCCTGGCCGAGCACCAGAAGCGCCGGTTGCAGCTCAAGTTCAGTCGGGTGGTGCGGGCCACGGTGAAGGGCAACGTGCTGGTGGCGGCCAGCCAGGGACTGCTGGGTGGGCTGATTTTCTGGTTTCTGGAGATTCCCAGCCCGCTGCTCTGGGCGGTGCTGATGGCCTTGCTGTCGTTGTTGCCGGCGGTGGGCGTGGCGATCGTCTGGGGCCCGGTGGCCCTGTACTTCCTGTTCAGCGGGGCGATCTGGCAAGGGGTGCTGCTGGGCTTGTACGGGGTGTTCGTGATCGGCCTGGTGGACAATGTGCTGCGCCCGATCCTGGTGGGCAAGGACACCAGGATGCCGGATTACCTGATTCTGATTTCGACCCTGGGGGGCCTGGCGATCTTCGGCCTGAACGGCTTTGTCATCGGACCGTTGATCGCCGCGTTGTTTATCTCGAGCTGGGGCCTGTTCGTCGATACCCGGCCGCGGACACAGCTGCCGTTGCCTTAGGCATGCAGGACGCGCTGCTCGATCTTTTGCGACAGGGCCTGGGCGGCGGTCAGCGAAGTGAGCGGGCCGCTGACCGGCTCGCCGTCGCGCACCAGGTACCAACACGCCAGCAACCCCAGCTCCCTGAGCGAGGTGGGAACGGCGCTACCGATAACGGACATGATCTGAACCTTGGGCATAAGTACCTCCATCGATCTATGGGGGCTACCTTACGGACCGAGAGGTTCTACGAAAAATCACTGCGCTCGATAGTGGACATCAATACCGGCGAAAAAAAAGCGCCAGCCCGATCAGTCGACGACCTGATCGAGCATGTAGACCACTTCCGGATCATGCAGCAGGCCCTTGCGCACCAGGTGCTCGGCCAGCAGGGCCAGGAACTTGGCGCTGCGGTGGCCTTCCAGATGCTTGAGTTCGGTCAGGGCGCTGTACACCTTGCTCGCGGTGCCCAGGGTGGGGGAGTGGTGGGGGTTCTGGGTCGGCATGGGCGTCGTCCTTGTTGTTATGGGGCCGTTTTGTGGACAGATCCGATCTTGCGGACCTGGCATGACATAAATATGACAGCCGTGGGCTCGCGCACACGGGCTGCCGCTTGGTAACACTATTGCCGGATTGAATCGCAAAAGCTGTCCCGGCTGCGACCTCTGCAAGATTTATTCAGACGTTTCAGGGTTGTTTCAAACGCAACAGGCCCCGCTTGCGAAAGCGGGGCCTGTCGGTGGTTGGCTGCCTGGCTTACCAACGGCCAGGACCGTAATAGTAGTGGCGAGGCGGGCCGTAGTAGCCGCGAGGTGGACCGTAGTACACCGGGGCCGGGCGGTAATAGACCGGCGGACCTTCCACGTACACCGGCTGTGGCTGGTAGTAGACCGGTGGTGGCGCGGCATAGACCGGCTGCGGCTGAACGTAGACTGGCTGTTGCACGTAGACCGGACGGCTGTGGCTGGCGATCACCGAACCCACTACCGCGGCGCCGACCACCGCACCGACTACCGCCGGTCCACCCCAACCACCGCCACCGTGGGCGGACGCTTGACCGGCGACAGCAAGTGCACCAATGAGCAAGGCTATCTTGGGGATTTTACGCATCATGGCTATTCCTCGGTTCCGACCCCAGCGCTCGGTCTGCAATAGACGCGAGAACTGTCGCGGGGATACTTCTAAGACAGCTATTTTCCGAAAAACTGCACAGCCGCCGGGTAAATTTTGTGTAAGGTCTGTACCGGCTTCTTTACCCCTCGTCCGTGGGCGGCGGGCCTGTTTTTCAGGCACCGTCGATATGATCGGGCAGAACCCGATGGCTGGCTAATCCCGTCTATCCGAAAGTGCGTTCCAAGGAGATCAACATGCAGATGAACCCCAACAAAGACACCCAATTGTGTATGTCGTTGTCAGGGCGTCCGGGGAATTTCGGCCTGCGCTTTCACAATCATTTGTATGAACAGCTGGGCTTGAACTTCTACTACAAGGCGTTCAGCAGCCAGGACCTGCCGGGCGCCGTCGGTGGGATCCGCGCCCTGGGCATTCGCGGCTGTGGCGTGTCCATGCCGTTCAAGGAGGCCTGCATTGCCCTGGTGGACGAACTGGACGCCTCGGCCAGCGCTATCCAGTCGATCAACACCATCGTCAACACCAACGGCCACCTCAAGGCCTACAACACCGATTACATCGCCGTCGCCCAGTTGCTCGACAGCCACCGGATCCCCAAGGACACCCGCTTTGCCTTGCGCGGCAGCGGCGGCATGGCCAAGGCGGTGGCCAGCGCCCTGCGCGATGGTGGCTACCTCGATGGCGTGATAGTTGCCCGCAATGCCGGGGCCGGGCGGGCCCTCGCCGATTCCCTGGGTTATGCCTGGCAGGCTGAGCTGGGCGAGCTGCGCCCGCAGATGCTGATCAACGTCACCCCGATCGGCATGAACGGCGGTCCCGAGGCCGACCAGCTGGCATTCCCGGTCGAGGCGATCCAGGCCGCGCGCACCCTGTTCGACGTGGTGGCGGTTCCGGCGGAAACCCCGCTGATCCTGCGCGCCCGGATGGAGGGCAAGCAGGTGATCACCGGCCTGGAAGTGATCGCCATCCAGGCCCTGGAGCAGTTCGTGCTGTACACCGGCGTGCGCCCCAGCGCCGAGCAGTTCCAGCAGGCGGTGGCCTTCGCCCGGGCCTGACCGGCGGGTGGAACGGGGCAGGTCGGTGGGGCGCGGAGCCCTGCCTATACTGGTCGCCAGCAAGCCAAGACTTGCCTCTGTTCCACGCCACCCTGATCGAGGACCGTTGTTATGCCACCTGCCATTCTCAATCTGGATCAGGCGGACCTTCAGCCGCTGCCTGAAGCCCTGAGCCCCACCGGCGACACCGCCGGCCGTTATGTCCAGCGCATCGCCCGTATCGGCCAGCAACTGGGCGCCCAGAAGCTCGGCTACCGGCTGATTGCCCTGGGCCCGGGGATGCGCGCCAGCCCCTTCCATAACCATCGCGTCAACGAAGAGATGTTCTACATAGTGGCCGGCGAGGGCGAGATCCGCCTCGGCGCCGAGCGTTTTGCCATCCGCGCCGGCGATGTGATCGCCTGCCCGCCGGGCGACATGGACACCGCGCACCAGATCATCAACACCAGCCAGGGCGAGTTGCGCTACCTGGCGGTCAGCACCCAGGAAGCGCCGGACATCTGCGAGTACCCGGATTCCGGCAAATATGTGGTGATGAAGGACTTCAAGATCGACGACCAGGGCAATGCCTCGGGATTCGTCGCGGTGGCGCGGCATGCGGACGGGGTGGATTACTGGGAGGGGGAGTAGGGGCTTTTGTAGCCTTCGAGGCGTTGCGCCGACTGCGGCAGCGGCTACCAGGCGCTGCCGCAGGGGCGGGGGGCGATCAGCCTTCGAGTTTCGCCAGGCGTTCTTCGAGGGCGGCGATGCGCGCTTCCAGCTCTTCGATGCGTTCCGCCGATACGCCGCCGCCCGAACTGCGTTCCACCGGGTTCTGTCGGGCGGCGAGGATTGCCTCGATATCCGCAGGGTCTCCCAGGGCGTGCATGTAGCGATCTTCGCGCTGGCCGGCCTGACGCGGGATCAGCAGTGCCAGGCCGCGGGCGATCAGGCGTTCCAGTTGATGCATCACCTGTTCGCTGTCTTCGAAGTCGTGCATGCGGCCGCTGCGGGTCAGCAGCTCGTTGACGGTCTGTGGGCCACGCAAGAACAGCAGGCCAGCCAGTGCCACTTGCGCCGGCACCAGTTCCAGCGCCTTGTCCAGGCGATGCTCCCAGCGGTCGGCGCGGCTGCCCATCACCAGGCGGGCGAAGCCGCTGTTTTCCAGGGCGCGCAGGCTTTGGCCGACCTGGCCCTGGGTGAGGTTCATCACCGGTTCGCGGCTGGTTTTCTGGTTGCAGGCGATGACCAGGGCATTGAGGGTCAGCGGATAGGTTTCCGGGCTGGTGGCCTGCTTCTCGATCAGCGACCCGAGAATGCGCAGTTCGGTGCTGCTCAGTTGCAATTGCTCGCTGGAGGTTTCTTGCTCGATGCTCATCGCGCTTTCCCTATGCTGTCGAAGGCGACTAGCCTAATCCTTGCTGGATAAAAGACAAGCCGCCGGCGAGGCCCAGGCAGGTCTATAATCGCGCCACCTTTGTTTCCGCTTTTTTCCGTCAGCCTGTCGAGATCACCATGACCATTTCCCTGTACGCCGCCTCCGTTCCTGTCTTCAAGCAAATGCTCAACGCCCTGAGCGATGTCCTGAACAAGGCCGAAGCCCACGCCACGGCAAAGAACATCGACCCGAATGCCTTCCTGCAGGCCCGCCTGTACCCGGACATGTTCCCGCTGATCCGCCAGGTGCAGATCGCCGTCGATTTCGCCAAGGGCGTTTCGGCCCGCCTGGCCGAAGTCGAGCTGCCGAAGTACGACGACACTGAAACCACCTTTGCCGAGCTGCAGGCGTTGCTGGCCAAGGTCCTGGCCTTTATCGACGGCATCCAGCCGGCGCAGATCGATGGCAAGGAAGGCATCGAGATCGTCACCCGTCCGGGCACTCCGAAAGAGAAGCGCTTCAGCGGCCAGTCCTACCTGTTGACCTACGGCTTGCCGCAGTTCTTCTTCCACGTCACCACCACCTACGCGATCCTGCGTCACAACGGCGTGGAAATCGGCAAGCGCGACTATATGGGCGCTTTCTGAGACAGCCGTCTTCTGATGTAGCCGGCTGCTAAGCCGATAAAAAAGCCCGGCAAGGTGCGAGCCTTGCCGGGCTTTTTAGTGCGCGCTGTTCATGCAGGCTCAGGCGGTCTGGCGGACCTTCTCTTCCTGGGCCATGCACGCGGCGGCGGTGAAGAGCACGTCGGTGGAGGAGTTCAGCGCGGTTTCCGCCGAGTCCTGCAGCACACCAATGATGAAGCCGACCGCGACCACTTGCATGGCGATTTCGCTGGGGATGCCGAACAGGCTGCAGGCCAGCGGAATCAACAGCAGCGAGCCACCAGCCACGCCGGAGGCGCCGCAGGCGCAGATGGCGGCGACCACGCTGAGCAGCACGGCGGTGGGCAGGTCGACGGCGATACCCAGGGTATGCACGGCCGCCAGGGTCAGCACGGTGATGGTGATGGCGGCGCCGGCCATGTTGATGGTGGCCCCCAGCGGGATCGACACCGAGTAGGTGTCTTCATGCAGGCCCAGGCGCTTGCTCAGTTCCAGGTTGACCGGAATGTTGGCTGCCGAGCTGCGGGTGAAGAACGCGGTGATACCGCTTTCACGCAGGCACATGAGCACCAGCGGGAACGGGTTGCGGCGGATCTTCCAGAACACGATCAGCGGGTTCATCACCAGGGCGACGAACAGCATGCAGCCGATCAGTACCGCCAGCAGATGCACGTAGCCGAGCAGGGCGCCGAAGCCCGAGGTGGCCAGGGTCGAGGCCACCAGGCCGAAGATGCCCAGCGGGGCGAAACGAATCACCACTCGGACGATCAGGGTCACGCCATTGGACAGGTCGTCCAGCACGGTGCGGGTGGTGTCGCCGGCGTGGCGGATGGCCACGCCCATGCCGATGGCCCAGGCCAGGATGCCGATGAAGTTGGCGTTCATCAGCGCGCTGACCGGGTTGTCCACCACGCTCAGCAGCAGGCTTTGCAGGACTTCGCTGATGCCGCCGGGGGCGGAGATGGCGACGTCATGGGTGCTCAGCACCAGGGCGGAGGGGAACAGGCTGCTGGCGATCACCGCCACCACCGCCGCGGCGAAAGTGCCCAGCAGATAGAGCCAGAGGATCGGGCGGATATGGGTTTCCTGGCCGTGCTTGTGGTTGGCGATGGAGGCCATCACCAGCACGAACACCAGGATCGGCGCGACGGCTTTCAGCGCCGAGACAAAGACCTTGCCGATAAAGGCGGTGGATTTCGCCAGTTCGGGGGCCAGCAGCGCCAGGGCGATACCGGCGATCAGGCCAATGACGATCTGCGTGACCAGGCTGGTGCGTTTGAGTTTTTCCAGGAGCGACGGGGGTGAAGCAGTCATAACGGTATCTCTGATTTTTTTAATATGCCGTGCGTCGACGGGGGACGCCGTGCTGATGAGTTGCTGAAGGTACGGGGTGTTGCGGCAGGGGGCGGACTTTATCACACAGGGTTCGCCCACGGATGTGACGATCTGCCACCTGAGCCTTCTAGAGTAGCCTGCGGTTTTTTCGCCGCTGTCCCAGACAGGCGCTGACTCATTCTGTTAGGATTCGCCATCCTCTTCTCATCTCCAGTCAGCGGGCCCCCAGGCCATCGCTGATGTCGTCGTTTTCGGAGTTTTCCATGCTGTTGCCCATTCTGCTGTTGTCGGCCGCCGGTTTTACCGTGCTGACGACGGAGTTCATCATTGTCGGCCTGCTGCCTTCGATTGCCCGGGATCTTGCGGTCAGCGTGCCGCAGGCCGGCCTGCTGGTGACCTTGTTCGCCTTCACCGTGGCGGCATTCGGGCCGTTCCTCACGGCCTATTTCGCCCGTTTCCAGCGCAAGCGCCTGTTCATTTCGGTGCTGGTGATGTTCGGCCTGGCCAACACCCTGGCGGCGCTGGCGCCGAATATCTGGGTGATGGCCGTGGCGCGGCTGATCCCGGCGCTGGGCTTGCCGGTGTTCTGGGCCCTGGCCAGCGAAACCGCGGTGGACATCGTCGGCCCTGACTATGCCGGGCGGGCCATCGCCAAGATCGGCTTCGGCATCGTCTGCGCCACGGTGTTCGGCATTCCGGTGGGCACGCTGATTTCCGATGCCTTCGGCTGGCGCAGCGCGTTCGGCATCCTGGCGCTGGTGGCCTTTGCCAAGGCGTTGCTGCTGTATGTCTACCTGCCGCAGACCCGGGTGCACAACGAGCAGGCCAGCCTGCGCTCGCAGTTCGGCATCCTGCGCAGCCCCTTGATGCAGGGGCATGTGCTGCTGTCGATCCTGGTGTTCAGCGGTATGTTCACCGCCTACACCTACCTGGCGGATATCCTCGAGCGCCTGGCCGGTTTCAACGGCACGCTGGTGGGCTGGTGCCTGATGGGCTTCGGCGCGGTGGGGCTGATCGGCAACTCGCTGGGCGGCCGGGCGGTGGACCGTCATCCGTTGCTGGCGTCCATGGGCTTCTGCGCCTTGATGATCGGCGGCATGGTGGCGCTGGTGCCGAGTATCCACTCGCCGCTGGGCCTGGCGGCGGCCATGGGTGTCTGGGGCGTGACCCAGGCGGCGCTGTTCCTGGTCAGCCATGTCCGCCTGATCAAGGCCGCGCCTCAGGCGCCAGCGTTTGCCGCATCGTTGAATATCGCCGGGGCCAACCTGGGGATCGGCCTGGGCGCCATGGTCGGCGGCCGGGTGATCGACACCCTGGGGCTGGGCAGCCTGGGGTTTGCCGCCGCCGGTTTTATCCTGGTGTCGATCCTGCTGGCCCTGCTGTTGATGACCCTCAAGCCACAGGCCAGCTGCGCCTGATCCTCCTCAAGCACCCATGGCGGTGAACAGCTCGCGGCGGGCGCCTTCGGTGATCGCCACGATGCCGGGGTGCTTGACCTTGCGTTCGACCGAAATGGCGTAGAACGACTCGCTGACCGCGTCGGTCTGGCCGATCAGTTGCACGCCGTATTGGCGCCGCACTTCGTCGGCGATCACGCTGGGACTGATAAAGATCCCGCTGCCCGACTGGCCGAATGCCTGCATCAAGGCGCTGTCGTCGAACTCACCGATGATCCTGGGTTGTATCTGTTGCTCGGCCAGCCAGCGCAGCAAGCGGCTGCGTACTACTGTTTCCTGTCCGGGAATCAGCAACGGAGCGCCATGCAGGCTGTGGGGGAAGTCCGTTCCATAGCGCTCGGCCAGTTCCTCGGTGGCGAAAAAACTGATGCCGCATTCGCCGAGTTTCTGGCTGTAGCCCTTGATATCCAGGTGCGAAGGCATGGGGCTGTCGGAAATCACCAGGTCCAGACGCTGGATGGCCAGGTCGGCCAGCAGGCGTTCGAGTTTGTCCTCGCGGCAGGTGATGCGGATCGGTTCGTTCAGTTCCATGGTCGGGGCGATCAGGCGATAGACGATCGATTTGGGCACCACATCGGCCACGCCGACCCGGAACAGGATCTGCTGCTCGTTGGGCTGGGCCTGGAGCATGGCTTCCAGTTCGCCGCCGAGCTGGAACATCTGCTCGGCGTAGGGCAGGGTCTGGCGCCCGGCTTCGGTCAGTTCCAGCTGCCGGCCGACCCGGCGAAACAACTCGATGCCGTAGGTCTGTTCGAGCAGGGTGATCTGCCCGCTGATGGTTTGCGGGGTCAGGTTCAGTTGCTCGCAGGCCCGGACGATGCTGCCGGTCTTGGCGACGACCCAGAAGTAGTGGAGTTGGCGGTAATTGAGCATGGCTGGCTTTTGATTCGTAAAAACCGAAGTATAGCTGTTAAAAATACGAATTTTCCTGAAGTGTTCACCTCCATAGAATGCCTCGCTATTGACGGGCCATCATCACGGCCCGGTCCGTTCTAACGAGGAAAGCGCAATGACCTATAAATCCATCGCCGCATCGTTGCTGGCGTTGTCCTTGATCACCCTCGCCGGTTGCGAACAGGCGGAAAAAAGCGCGCAACAGCTGTTGGGCAAGGCCGCTGAAAACGCCAAGCAGGCGATCGACGACACGCACAAGGCTGCCGAACAGGCGATCAGCGACGCGACCCAAGGTTTGATCAGCAAGCAGGAAAAACCGGCTGACGAGGCCAAAGAGCCTACCTCGTCGTCCCAGGAAATCTGATTCCCCCATACCCCCGACTCAGGACTGAGCCATGGAATACCTTTTACAACTCGCCGCCAGCCCCACCGCCTGGGTCGCCCTGGCAACCCTGGTGGTCATGGAAATCGTGCTCGGCATCGATAACCTGATCTTCATTTCGATCCTGACCAACAAGCTGCCCGAGCAGCACCGGGCCAAGGCCCGGCGGATCGGTATCGGCATGGCCTTGATCCTGCGTCTGGCGCTGCTCAGCACCATCGCCTTCATCGTGCAACTGACCGAACCAGTGATCGATGTCTTCGGCCAGGTCTTCTCCTGGAAGGACATGATCCTGATTGCCGGCGGCCTGTTTCTGCTGTGGAAGGCCACCACGGAGATCCATCACAGCATGGACCCGGAGCCGCAGGACAGCAAAAGCGAGACCGCTGGCGTGTCCCTGGGTTTTGCCGCGGCGATTGGCCAGATCCTGATGCTGGACATGGTGTTCTCCATCGACAGCATCATCACCGCGGTCGGCATGACCGAACACTTGCCGATCATGATCATCGCGGTGGTGGTGTCGGTACTGGTGATGTTGCTGGCGGCCGATCCTCTGGCCAAGTTCATCAATGACAACCCGACGGTGGTCATGCTGGCCCTGGGCTTCCTGATCATGATCGGCATGACGCTGATCGCCGAAGGTTTCGGTGCCCATGTACCAAAAGGTTATGTGTACGCGGCCATGGCCTTCTCGGCGGCCATCGAAGGGCTGAACATGCTGGCCCGTCGCGCCCGGCAGAAGCGGGTGGCGG
>NZ_JACNAC010000055.1:0-43684 GCF_017349775.1 Pseudomonas sp. GW460-12-10-14-TSB1 | reverse complement strand
CCCCCCCCCCCCCCCCCCCCCCCCCCCCCCCGCCCCCCGGCCCCGCGCAAGGCATGTACGGCTATTTGCTCTTGCGGGTTGGGTCGCTATGAAATTTGCAGACATGGACAAGTTCAATAAACAGGTTGCGGCCATCGGCAACGAATTACCCCATTGACCACCATGACCCATGTATTGACCCAGGAACAGGAAACCGAGAAGTAAGCAGGAAAATCAGACCATGCCACGTAAGAGCAAATACGGAGGTCACGCCTACAGTCGATGATCTACCACAACAGCCATGGAACAATAGTTCAGAATCGTCCTAAAGCCTTACCCATCGTCACTTGCTAGGTTCGCAAAGCTCTACGAGGAGCCGAGTTTTTCTCCCGCGGATCAGTTAATGCAAGGACGATAAATGCTCTCTTCTGCTCGCCTGGGCGACAAACACGTCTGCCCGCTTCCCGGTCACGGTACGACACCTATTGCTTGCGCTTCTGGTGACATCAACATCAACTTCATGGGAGCCGCCCGAGTTGGTGACACCTGCGGTTGTGGGGCGGTCATCACCACGGGGTTTCCCTCGATCATCCTGAATGGCCGCCCCATGGCCCACTTAGGGAGCCCGACCAGTCACGGTGGAACGATCATCTCGGGCAGCCCCGATACCTTCGGCGGCTTCCAGTTCGGCGGCGCAGCAATCCAGGTTATCGTTGACTTCGCCAAGCTCGGCGCCGTGCGCCCGGACGGCTCAGTGAATGATCAACTGATGTCTGAGCTGCTGGCCGACTCACAACTGGAGCAGCGCGCCTTGCTCTCGGGCGCTCTGGTGCAACCCGGCAGTTCGTCCTCAACAGCCCCCAAGGAGCCGTTGACTCCCGAGCTAATCGCAGTCGCCGGAAGCCAGCACGACAAAAGCTCGGGCAACCAAATGATGTTCATCGGCCAAGCCGTGCGCGAGCTGGCCGAATTCAAACGCAGCAAGCCCGCCCTGACGCGGACGCTGATGGTGTTCACCCCGTCATACAGTGAAACAATGCTCAGTGCTGCACGCGAATCCGCCGACGCCTATGGTGCTGGCTTTATTGGCGTAGCCAATGTCCAGGAACTGATCGACTACCTGAACCAGGGCAAGGACCGCAAGCAATCACCCATCGAACACTTATCGCTGTTCAGCCACGGCGTGCCGCATCGGATTGCCTTCGGCTATCAGCTTGCCGGGGATTTCCAAATGTCCTTAGACGTACTGAGCTACGACAAGATTTCACCTTCGGCGTTTGCCAGTTCGGCGCAGATCGACAGCTACGCCTGTAGGACCGGTATGGGCAATCGGTCGGACTTCCCTGTCGAAGATGGCATCCAGTTCTTTCCACAGACCAACGAAAGTCTGGCGCAGTTGCTGGCCAACCACCTGCGAATCAAAGTGCATGCCTTTGTTCGACGTTCAGACTACAAGAACACCTGGGGTTCGTTCGAGGAACGCCAGCTGGGTAAGCTGTGCGGCATCAGCAATAACGCAGCCCCCGGAGAAGAGTGGTGCAGGAAGTGGGGTGAACTGAAAGATGAACGAAATGAAAGCCAAGACGTGCTGAAATTCACCTATCAGACCATGGGGGCTATTAACCCTGTGATCTCAGGCGACACGCCCATTGGCGCACCGGGAGGCCACTTTGAATTTTCGCCAAAATAAAGGGGTGTGGATTGCCCTTGCTATTTTCTCTCCACTGCTGCTGATCTGGGGTTACTACGAGCTGAAAGCTATGACGAGCGTATATAAGCAAGATTATGGCAATGGTGTGGTTGTCCACGCGGATAAATACGTAAAGACGGGGCGCTGGGTCTTCGACTGCGAGTATTCACGGTTGATCAGTCGCGAGCCGCTGCCTATACCACTATCTGAGCTGGAGAGTGCCGGGAAACTTACCATCGGCAATATGTTCTTTTTGAAGGACTCAGACAGGGAGCCAGCCAAGGAAGCACTGAGAGCCATAACGGGCATACGCGACTGGTACAAGAGTCTGCGCTATCTCTACTCCAGCTTGGATGAAAATAGCGACCTCAACACTCATGTTTTTGACCTGCTGGCTAAACATGAAGGTCGGCAGTGGGCATTGAAAGTTCGGCAGAGACTTGACCACCAGGGCAAGTCGAGTTTCAGGATCACAGCAGAGCCCTACGATCCCGAAACTTACATGGACTATGCCAAGGCACTCCAGGCCGCCGCCAAGAGCTGTCCTGTTCCACAGTAAAGGCATCAGTCGGGGGACTGGCTGATTTTCCGTGAACAGCACGGCACGCGGGCCTGTAAGCTATTCAGGAGGCCCGCTGCCAACTCTCTCAGGATCGTCCGCGATTCGTCACCAATCCTGACAGAGAACCCCGTGACTGCACCCATCCGCCGCGCAACATCTCTTCGCCCAGGACAATTCAAACACCTGATCCGCGTTGCATCCGTTACTGGCCGTCTGCCAGAGCGTGACGTGGTGCTTTTGTGGCTCACACGCACACCACTGGGATTCGCGTCACCGAACTGGCCTTGCTGGAGGTCGCAGACGTGCTGTACCCCAGAGGAGCGATCAAGCCCGAGGTGCATCTACGAGCGGACATCACAAAGGGTTGCCGACCGCGCAATGTGTACCTGACACATGCTCGATACCCTACACGCCTTATATGTGAAATCGGGGGGACACCTTGACGAGGAGCCCCCTTTTTTTGCCTGGGCCGAGGCCGGCGGTTAACGCCAGACCGGCAGCAGGTCGAAGCTGAACAGCAGGTGGGCCAGGGCGTTGGCCAGGCCGAACAGCAGCACCAGGACGATCATCGGCGTGCCGCCCCAGACCCGGTACAGCGGGCTGGCGAAGCGTTTGCGCGAGGCGTGGGCGAGCAGGGCCGGGGTGATCACCGCCCAGACGGTCGCCGCCAGGCCGGCGAAGCCGATGGCGAGGATGAAGCCTTCCGGCCAGATCAGCGCGCAGCCGATCGGCGGGGCGAAGGTGACCAGCGCGCTTTTCAGGCGGCCCCGGGGGCTGTCGTCGAAGCCCAGGGAGTCGGCGATGTAGTCGAACAAGCCGAGGGTGACGCCGAGGAACGAACAGGCCACGGCAAAGTTGGAGAACAGGGTCAGCAGCAGGTCGACCCGGGCGCTATTGAGCATGCTGCCCAGGGCGCTGATCAGCACATCGATGGTGCCGCCCTGGCGGGCGATGTCCTTGAACTGATCGCGGGGCAGGGTGCCCATGGTGCAGAGCATCCACACCGTGTACAGCACCAGGGCGATCAGGGTGCCGATCAGCAGGCAGTTGCGGATGCGCTGCGGGTCCTTGCCGTAGTGCTTCATCAGGCTCGGCACGTTGCCGTGAAAGCCGAAGGAGGTCAGGCAGAACGGTAGGGTCATGAACAGATAGGGCAGGTAGTCCGGTTGCGGGTTGCCGCGATCGAGCAGGACCTGCGGCTGCACATGGCCGAGCAGGCCGCCGAAGGTCAGGAAGAAGGCGAGGATCTTGGCGCCGAACACCAGGGTGGTGATGCGGCTGACCGCCGCGGTGCTGAGCCAGACCACCAGGGCCACCGCCAGGGCGAACACCAGGCCGCCGTTGCGCGAGGAAATCTCCAGGCCCAGGTTGTGGGCGGTGTGGCGGATCACCGAGCCGCTGGCCGAGATATAGGCGTAGGTCAGGATATACAGGACGAACACCAGGGTAGCGCCGTTGAACAGGCTCCAGCGCCGGCCGATCAGGTCGCGAGTGATGGTCGAGAAGCTCGCCCCCGGCCGGTAGTTGAGGTTGGCTTCGAGGATCATCAGCCCCGAGTGCAGGGTGCAGAACCACGACAGCACCAGTACCGCGAGGGAGCCTTGGAACCACAGCCCCGACATCATCACCGGCAGCGAGAACATGCCCGCTCCGACAATGGTACCGCCGATGATCATGGCACCGCCGATGACTGAGGGCCGGTGTTCGGCGACCGTGCGATGGGAGGTTGAAGGGGATGAAGCGATGGACGTACCGCGCATGGCAAGGCCTGCAATGAAATTGTTATTGGAGGTAGCGAGGGTGCGCCTCGGGTGTGCGGAAAACCGGCAGGCCGGCTCCCGCGCACCCGGGCGACGACTCAGCGCAGAGCCAGCAGGCGGCTCAGTTGCTGCGCCATTTGCAGCAGCTGGTGGTCCTGCCCGGGCAAGGCGTCGAACGACAGCCCGACCGGCAGGCTGCCGGCGGCGGCCACCGGCACGCTGACACTCGGCGCCGCCAGGTTGCTGGCTGGGTCGGTGTTACGCACGAAATGCTCGAAATGCTCCTGGGCGCCGCTCTCGCTCAGCAGCGGCGCGGTGCAGCTGACGGTCGGGTAGGCGATCAGGTCGAGCCGGTGCTGCTGGAACAGCCCGGCATATTCGCGGTCAAGGCGCAGTTTGCTCATCAAGGCCTGCACATAGTCTTCGTAGGAAATGGCTGGGCTTTCCAGCTGCGCCATGAGGGTCTTCTTGATCTGCGGGTCGCGGATCTGGCCGAGGATGTCGAGGAAGCGTTCGCCCTGGCCGGTCTTGAGCAGGAACCGCGGGAAGTCGATGAAGAACTCGAAGATCGGCAGCGGGAACTGGATGCTTTCGTTGATCTCGCCGATCAGGCGGTCGTCCACCGGCACCATCTCCACGCCCTGGTCGGCCAGGCAATCGATCGCCGCGCGGCAATCGCTGTGCACCTTGGTCTCCAGCTCGGACCAGAAGAACTGCTGGGGAATGCCGATGCGCAGGGGCTTGGCTTCAGTCGGCGCGGCGAAGGACGTGCCGGTCAGATGCCGATGCACGAACAGTGCGTCTTCCAGGCTGCGGGTCAGCAGGCCCGGCGAGTCCTTGGTCTGGGACACCGGGACAATGCCGTCGCCAGGGTAGACCCCGGTGCTCGGGCGAAAACCCACTACGCCGCAGAAGGCCGCGGGAATCCGCACCGAACCGCCAGTGTCGGTGCCCACCGCGCAGGGCACCAGGCCGGCGGCCACGGCCGCGGCACAACCGCCGCTGCTGCCGCCGGCGCTGTGTTGCAGGTGGCGCGGATTGACCACCGCGCCGTAGCTCAGGTTGGCCGAGGTCACGCCGAACGACAGCTCGTGCATGTTGTTCTTGCCGGCGGCCCGCGCGCCCAGCGCCTTGAAGCGCTGGACGATGCCGGCGTCCGCGGCCGGCTGGTAGTCGGCCAGGCCGGGCGTGCCGGCGGTGGTCGGCAGGCCGCTGACATTGATGTTGTCCTTGAACGAAACCGGGATGCCATAGAGTGGCGCCTGGCGCTGCTCTGGTGTGCCGGTGTCACCGCTGAACGCCTGCGGGGCGAAGCTGATGAAGCTGTTCAGGTGCCCGGCGTCGGCGTATTGGTCGAGCAGCGCGCGATGCCAGGAATCCAGGCAGAGATTGCCCTGGCGAAACCCGTCAACGAGCGCTTCGATCGAAAGCTGGCTGTACATGAAAAAGTCTCAACGAAAGTCGGTGGGGGCCTGGCTCAGCAATAGCTGAAGTGCGATTGCAGATCGAACAGCGGGTTGCCTTCCAGCAGTTCGCCACCGAGGCTGGCGATCACCGCGCAGGCGCCGTTCAGGGCGGTCTGCACCGCGCCTTCGGCCCAGCCGCCGGTAAACGAGCTGCCGCAGCCGGCCAGGTACAGGCCGGTGTCCTGCTGCGGGTCGAGGGCGGTCTTGAACTGATAGAACAGGCGCTGGGAGTACAGGTCGTCGCCGGGGAAATTCAGCTTGAAGGCGCCCAGGGCCTGCTTGTCGGTGAGCCAGTCGTACTCCAGCACGTAACGCTGGTAGTCGCCGTCCAGCGGCACTAGGTGGTTGGCGAACTCCGGCGCGCTCATCGCCAGTTCGTCCACCAGGCGCTTGCAGCGTTGGACCTTGTCGGTCATCGAGACCATTTTGTGCGAGTCGTCTTCCCAGGTGTAACTGATCAGCACCACGCCCCAGGAGTCCGGGTCCTGCGGGGCGTAGTCCAGGCAGTAGACGCCCTTGACCAGGGTGTCGGTCTGGATGTTCTGCGCCAGGCCATGTTTGAGCCAGAACTTGTCGCGGGTCAGGATGAACAGCTTGGACGAGCCGACCATGTGGGTTTCGTTGATCGCCCGGGCGACATCGCGATTGACGAACTGCTCGGCCTGGGTGAGGCGCATGTTCACTTGCAGGGCGCGGGTGGTGGCGGTGGTGATCACCCGGTCGCAGCCATAGGTTTCACCGTTGCAGCCCTGCAGCAGGATCTGCCCGTCGGCGCCCTTGCTGATGGATTCGATGCGGGTGCGGCAGATCCGGTCGCGCAGGGCGATGCCATGGAATTCCTCGTCGGCGATTCGCTCCCAGAGGGTGGAAATGCCGTTGGGCACCAGCCGTTGGTTGACCTCGAAAGCGTTGATCACCAGGCGTAGGATCTCGGTGAACGAGGCCCGGTACACCGACTGGAAACCACCCGAACCGATGCCCAGGGAACCGAACAGGTGGAAGTCTTCCGGCTTGCGCCAGTGCTTGCCGCCCGGCGGGTTTTTCGAGGTGAAGATCTGCACCATGGCCGAGTAGAAGGAGTGATCGCCAAAGCAGTCCAGGTAGCGTTGCCACTCCGGCTGCACTTCGGCGTATTGCTGTTTTTCCAGCAGGTCGGTGAGCAGCAGCGGAGGCGCCAGGAAGGTGCCGTCGTCCAGGCGCACGCCCTCCTTGAGAAAGGCGTTCCAGCCCCGGTGCACGGTGTTGAAGATCGGCGGCGGATTTTCCCCGGCCGGCCAGTGATGGGTTTCGCCGCGGTAGTGGATTTCGGTGTCGACCACCCCAGGGTCGGGGAAGGCCTCGGTGGTGCCGATGCCGAAGCGGTCCAGGTAATGGAACAGGCCGACTTCGCTCGGCGGGAAACGCATGGCGCCCATCTCGGCGATGAACTGCGGTTGTGTTTCGTCGAAGCACTGGGTCAGGAAACGCCCGCCGAGGTGGTCTTTCGAGGCTTCGAACAGGGTGATGCGGGTGGCACCGGCGCGCAGCAGTTCATAGGCCGCGATCAGGCCGCTGAGGCCGGCGCCGACGATGCCGATGTGCTTGTCGGCGATTGCCGGCGGCAGGTGACCGATGGCCTGGGTGGCACGGCGCAGGAACTGCCCATAGTCGTACAACAGGTCGATGTTGGGGAACGAGCGGGTGCCTTGGGTTTCTTCGAAACCGGAGTGGGAGGAGTTCACAGGTAAGGGTCTCGGAAATCAGATGATGAGCTGCAGGCTTTCAAACGCGCGGGACGGATTGAGCAGGAGGACTTTCTTGCGCTGGATTTTCCACTGGCCGGCGAGGCACAGCAGTTGGTGTTCCACGGTCACCGGGTAATGCCATTCGCTGTCGCCACGGGCTTCGCAATACAGCATGGGGGTCAGGCAACGGGCGCTGAGGCCGTCCGGGTCGAAGTCGATCGCCGGCCGCTGGGCAATGTGCAGGCCGCGGCTCTTGGGCTGCTGCGAGAAATTGCGGGCGCTGGCCAGGCGGTTGATGCGCAGGGTGGTGAGGAAGCGGTCCTCATACAGCAGGGAGGATTCGCGCAACGGGCAGGCTTGGTCGTGGCGCAGGGGAATCCAGTAGTGGAAGTCGTCGCACAGCAGCTGTTGCCAGGCGTCGAAATCCTGTTGGTCGAGAAGCGCGATCTCTTGGTAGATCAGCTGTTCGAGTGGCGAATTATCCATGGGCGGTCGATCCGTCTTGGGCCTGCATCAGCTGCTGCCAGGTGTTGTAGAAGTTGCGCATGGCCCGTTCGCTGGTGCCGGACACCACCTGGGTCTGCTCATGGGATTCGCCCGGTTCGAACAGGCGGGCGACATTCACCCAGTCGTTGGCCTGGCTGCGCAGCCCGTCCATGGCCCGCTCGTACATTTCCACGTCGTCGTGGGCGACCATCGAGCACGGCGAGTTGATCAGGTTGTTGTACTGCACGGTTCTTTCCAGCAACTGCACTGGTGCGCCCACCAGCTCGAAGATCCACGACTCGACCACGGTCTCGCTGGCCGAGATCGGGCGGATCACCCGCAGGGTCTGGATCGGCCCCTTGACCATCAGGTTGGGGAAATACACGGTGTTGTGCCGGGTATCGTCGAGGATCGCCGCGGCCTGGGTTTCGCCGTAGCTCTCGACCATCAACTCCCAGTAACCGGGGATGCTGGAATAGGCCTTGTGGATCGAGTTGCTGACGCCGGTATGGCCATGGCCGTTGGGCCAGGTGCGGATGCCCATGGCGCTGAAGAACTCGTAGGACGCCATGAACGGCGAGAACAGTTCAACGGCCATCGGCGGCTGGCCGTCGTGCCCGGTTTCCTTCCACAGGCGAATGGCTTCGCCGGCCGAGGATTCGTGGGCGACCATCGGGTGGCAGGTGTCGGTCTGGTTGTCGACCACCATCTTCCAGTTGCAGCGATGGCGGTGCAGCAAGGGCTGGCCGATGGCGCGCAATTGCCCCTGGGGCGAGCGCATGACCATGTTGTCCAGGGTCGACAGCGAGTTGCCGAAGAACTCGTTGAAGCCGACGCCCTGTTCCTTGAGGCGCACGAACACGAAGCCCCGGTAATTCTCCACCGCGGCCACCGGCTGCATGCCCTTGTGGGCGGCGCAGCTGCTGAGGTCGCAGTCGTCGTATTCCTTTTTCACCGGGATGCTCAGCAACTGGCCGTCGGTCTTGAAGGTCCAGGCGTGGTACGGGCAGCGGATGAACCGGCCGACATTGCCTTGCGTCTCGGCCAGCACTTTCACGCCCTTGTGCGGGCAGCGGTTGTGCAGCACGACAATCTCGCCGTTTTTCTGCCGGACCATGGCCAGCGGTTGGCCGGCGATGTCGCCGGTGAAGAAGTCGCCGGTTTCCGGCACCAGGCTTTCATGGCCCAGGTAGCACCAGCTGGCGGCGAATACCTGTTGTTGTTCTCGCTCGAAGAGCGACGGATCAAGGAACAGCGTGCGATGCACTTCCTTGCCGTTGAAGTAGTTGTCCAACGAGGTTCTCTCTTTAGATGACCAGTTTCAGGCTTGGGCTTTTGGCCCGGGATACGCAGGGGTAGATCTTGTTGCTGCAGGCGGCCTGCTGCGGGCTCATGATGAAATCGCGGTGATCGACTTCACCTTCCAGCACATCCAGCTCGCACACCCCGCATTCGCCGCGACGGCAGTCGTAGAGCGGCTCCAGGCCGGCCTCTTCGAGGGCGTCGAGCAGGGACTGGCCGGGCTGCACCCGCAGGTCGATACCGGAGTCCGCGGCATGCACGGCGAAACCGGGTTCGTCTTCCGCCAGCGTGGTGTTGAAGATTTCGAAGTGGATGCGCTCGCGAGGAAACCCCAGGCTCTGGGCATGGCTGAACACGTCGTTGAGCATGGCTTGCGGGCCGCATACATACAGGCGGTCCCGGGGCTGCAACTGGCCCAGCACCGCGGCCACCGACGGGCGCCCCTCGGCCGAGTCGGAGCAGTGCAGGCTCAGGCTGTCCTGCAACAGCTCGCGCATCTGCGCGGCATAGGCGGCATCGCCCGCGCTCTTGGCGAAGTAATGCAGCCGCGCCGGGCGCTGCCGGGCTCGCAGATGCCCGAGGATGCCGGTCAACGGCGTGATGCCGATGCCGCCGGCGAGGGCGATGTCGGCGCCGTCGCTGTCGTCCAGCTGGTAGTCGAAGGCATTGAACGGACCGTCGAGTCGTACCTGGTCGCCGACGCCCAGCTGGCGGATATAAGCGCTGCTGGGCGAGTCGGGGTTCAGGCGAATGGCGAACACCAGACTGCCCTGGGGCAGCTCATGTTCGGCCAGTTCGACCCGGGAGTAATGACGCCATTGCTCGAGTTGGGGAATCCACCATTTGAAGTGGGCCCCGGCGGTGGCCTCGCAGGGGGCCGGCACAAGAGGCGCCAGAGTGATTTCCTTGATGCTTGGCGAGAGCATCAGGCACTGGGTGATCTGGTAATTCATGGGGTGACTCGCTGTCAGCTTAACGGTGTTTCATGCAGGTACAGCCACTGGGCCGAGTGCTCATGGATACGGATCACCACCACCGAGAGGCGCGAGGTTTCCTTCTGCTCCAGGCGATGGGTTTCCTTGTAGCGGATCGCCGCGCTGTGGCCTTCGTGCCACACGGTGTGCAGGTCGCTGACGAGGATTTCCAGGCCGGGGCGGGCACCGACCGCGCCGCGGAACATCTGTTCGACCTGCTCGCGGCTGACGATGGCGCCCGCGGTGGTGACCATGCTGAAGTGCTCGGCGAAGGCCGGCAGCAGGCGGTCGATGGCGGCGGCGCCGTTGCCGTCCTGGTCGGTGAAGACCGCGTGGATCAGCTCGTGGACCGCATGGATGCTGTGTTTGGCCTGTTCAACGATTGTGTTGTGCATGACATTCCTTTTGCGTGGTCAGGTTGCTCATCTGCAACAGGGGTAACAGACCCATCACCGCCGCGATGACGAAGGTCAGGTGATAGGCCGGGGTAGACGCCAGGCTGGCGAGCAGCAGGTTGTAGATCATCAGGAACAGCGCGGCGCCGATGCTGAAGGACATCTGCCGGTTGATGTTCCAGATCACGCTGCCCTTGTGGGTATCGGCACCTTCGAAGTCCATCAGCGAGGTGGTTTGCGCGGTGTTGGCGCCGATGCCGCCGCCGATGCCCATCAGGCAGTAGGCGATGACGATGATCGGCAGGTCGGCGGCGCTGTCGACCAGGTAGAGGGTGGCGATGCCGGCGCTGTGCAGGAGCATGCCGAGGGTGAACAGGCGCCGGGCGCCGAAGCGGTTGTAGACCCGGCCGCAGACCAGCATGGCGATGAAGGCGCCGCTGGCGTAGAGGATCATGAACATGCCGGTCAGCTTGGCGCTGAAGTGCAGGCTGTTCTGCAGGAAGAAGATGCTCAGCAGGTTGACCCCGGTGAACACCCCGGGAATCGCGTAGTAGATGAAGATCGAGGTGCTGAGCTTCTTGCTCTTGAGCAGGCTCAACTCGACGATGGCGTTGTCGTAGCGGCGGTAATGCAGGACATACAGCACCACGCAGGTGACGCCCAGCATCAGGCAGCTCAGGGCGGCCAGCGGCGGGTAGTCGCCACCGTACAGCGACATGCCCATCAGCAGGCTGCCGAGGGCCGTGCTGACCAGCAGCAGGCCCTTGATGTCCGGGCGCGCCAGGCTGGCGGGCCGGGCTTCCTTGATCCACAGCCAGGACAGGGCGGCGGCGATCAGCGAGAACGGAATGTTGCTGTGGAACACCCAGCGCCAGGAGCTGCTGTCGACAATCACGCCGCCGATGGTCGGCGAAATGGCCGGGGCGATCAGGGCGACGGCCATCACCAGGGTGGAGATCTTGGCCCGCTGCGGGCCCTGGAACAGGTTGAAGGTCAGGGCCTGGCCCACCGGGATCAGCAAGCCGCCGCCGATGCCCTGGACGAAACGCCAGATCACCAGTTCATGGAAGCTGCCGGCCATCCCGCACATCCACACGGCGCCGCTGAAGAGCAGCATTGAGGCGGTGAGGATTTCGCGGCTGCCGAAACGTCCGGCCAGCCAGGTGCTCACTGGAATGATCAGGGTCAGGCCGAGAATATAAGCATTGGCCACCCAGGCCACGGATGAAGTCGAAACTTGCATATCATGGGCAATGCTCGGTAAAGCCACTGCCGACATGAATATGTTTATACAGTCGATAAAGAATCCGATGAGGAATATAAGAGCCACTTTGTAGCGATAAGTCATATGATCTCCCTTTTGCGGCGGGATCATAGGAGCGATAGACCGAGGGTGTCGATACGCCTATACTTGAAACATTGTTTGATGGAATTTAACAATGACTTGCAAAAAACGGTGAGCTATAACATGCACACGCATCTAAATCGCGTCCAGACATTCCTGGCGGTTGTCGATTTCGGTTCCTATACCAAGGCGGCCAACTATCTGTGCATCAGCAAAGCCATGGCCAGCCTGCATGTCAAGGCGCTCGAGGAAGTTTTGTCGGCGACCCTGTTGATCCGCAATACCCGCAATATATCCCTGACGGAAATAGGCCAGGACTTTTATAACGAGTTCAAGGGTATTGTCGCGGACATCGACAATGCCTTCGAGAATGTCCTGCATGGGCATAATCGTATCTCCGGCAAGTTGCGTTTCAGTTCAACTAGCGAATATGGCGAGCGCTATATACTGCCGATCATTTCCAAGTTCACCGAACGTTATCCGGAAATTCGTCTTTGTTATAACTTCAACTCTTCGTTGAATGATCTGGTGGTGGAAAAACTCGACCTGGTGATCCGACTGGGCAACCTCGCCGATTCGGCTTTCAAGAGCCGCAAGCTGGCCGATTACGAGATCGTCCTGGTGGCCAGCCCGGACTTTCTGGCGCGCCATCCGGTGGTCGAGCCCCTGGACCTGAACAGCGTGCCGTGGATCGCCAACAGCAACCTGCAAGGGCCGACCAACTGGACCCTGAGCCACCCGCAACTGGGCCAGGTCGAAGTCAACGGGCCCAATCACTTCGAGTCCAATTCCTCCACCGCCATCCGCGCCATGACCCTGTCGTCCCTGGGCGTGTCGGTACTGCCCGGCTGGGTGGTCGAGGATGACCTGGCCAACGGCCGGCTGGTGCGTTTGCTGCCCGAGTACGCCTTGCCTTCGCAGTCGGTGAACGTGGTGTTTCCCAACAGTTCGCACCTGCCGCACAAGTCGCGGGCGTTCATCGATTTCCTGTTGCTGCACCTGGGGCAGTGATGGGCGATACTCGGCGCGTTCGTGGCATCACTCCTGGGGAACCCAATGCCGTTGCAATCCTTGACCAGCCTGTCCGCCGTTGATCCGCAGCAATGGGACGGCCTGCTCAGTGACGGCCAGCCGTTTCTGCGTCACGCTTTTCTCAGCACGCTGGAAGACAGCGGCAGCCTCGGCCCGCGTTCCGGCTGGCAGGCCGAGCATCTGCTGCATGTGCAAGACGGACGCCTGATCGCGGCGCTGCCCAGCTACCGCAAGTGGCATTCCTACGGCGAGTACGTGTTCGACCATGGCTGGGCCGACGCCTGTGCCCGGGCTGGCATCGAGTATTACCCCAAGCTGCTGAGCGCCGTGCCCTTCAGCCCGGTCAGCGGCGCGCGGCTGCTGGCGGCAAGCCTGGAAGACGGCCTCGAACTGCTGCAGAGCCTGCCCGGTTACCTGGAGATCGAAGGGCTCTCCAGCGCCCATATCAACTTCACCGACGCCTTTACCGATGCCGCCTTGGCTGGGCAAGCCGGTTGGTTGCAGCGCCTGGGCTGCCAGTTCCATTGGCAGAACCGCGGCTATCGGGACTTCCAGGACTTTCTCGATACCCTCAGCTCGCGCAAGCGCAAACAGATGCGCAAGGAGCGCGAGCAGGTGGCGGGGCAAGGCATCGAGTTCGAGTGGCTCGAAGGCCGGCAACTCAGCGAAGCGCAGTGGGATTTTGTCTACGCCTGTTACGCCAACACCTATGCGGTGCGGCGCCAGTCACCTTACCTGACCCGGGCCTTTTTCAGCCTGCTGGCCGAGCGCATGCCCGAGGCCATCCGCGTGGTGCTGGCCAAGCAGAACGCCAGGCCGGTGGCCATGGCTTTCAGCCTGATCGGTGGCGACAGTTTCTACGGACGTTACTGGGGCTGCCTGGCGGAGTTCGATCGCCTGCATTTCGAAACTTGTTTCTACCAGGGCATGGACTACGCCATCACCCAGGGCGTGCAGCGTTTCGACGCCGGGGCCCAGGGCGAGCACAAGCTGATTCGGGGGTTCGAGCCGGTGATTACCCGGTCCTGGCACTACCTGCGGCACCCCGGCTTGAAAGCGGCGGTGGAGGATTTTCTCCAGCAGGAGCGGGTGGGCGTGCTGGCTTACGCCGAAGAGGCGAGGGCCGCGCTACCGTATCGGCAGGCGTGACCCTCGGGGTTGCTGTCAGCTGTCTTCCTTGCCCAGCCAGCGATAGATGCCACCGCCGACCACCGCGCCGAGAATCGGCGCCAGCCAGAACAGCCACAGTTGCTGGATCGCCCAGCCACCGACGATCAAGGCCGGCCCGGTGCTGCGCGCCGGGTTGACCGAGGTGTTGGTCACCGGAATCGAGATCAGGTGGATCAGCGTCAGCGCCAGGCCGATGGCGATCGGTGCGAAGCCCACCGGCGCACGTTTATCGGTGGCGCCGAGGATGATCACCACGAACATCCCGGTCATCACCAGCTCGCTGACAAAACCCGCCACCAGTGAGTAGCCCCCCGGCGAATGTTCGCCATAGCCGTTCGAGGCCAGCCCGCTGGCCAGTTCGAAACCGGGCTTGCCGCTGGCGATGAAGTACAGCAGCGCCGCGGCGATCACCCCGCCTATCACTTGCGCGACGACATAGGCAGGCAGTTCCTTGAGCGGAAAGCGCCCGCCAACCACCAGGCCGACGGACACCGCGGGGTTGAGATGACAGCCGGAGATATGGCCGATGGCGAAGGCCATCGTCAGGACGGTAAGACCGAAGGCCAGCGACACGCCCAGCAGGCCGATCCCGACATCCGGAAACGCGGCCGCCAATACCGCGCTGCCACAACCACCCAATACCAGCCAGAAGGTACCTAACAACTCAGTGACTGAACGTTTGAACAGCGACATAGAAGTTATTCCTTATCGATCCGATAAAGCCGTTATGCAGCCGTGCAGCCTGGCTACAGGCCCTGCTCCAGAACCTAGGGTCTGAGTACAGCAGGCTTTTTTTACAATTCCAGTTCAGGTCGCCTGTAGCCGCTGCCGAGCTTGCGAGGCAGCGGCTACAGGAATGTGGTGGGGTGTGGAGATGTAAAAAACGCCAGGGTCCGGGAGGACGCTGGCGTTTTTGGCGGGTTTTCGGCGGTTCAGTCGATACCGACAAACCCTCCGGTCTGGTGCTGCCACAGGCGCGCGTACAGGCCACCCTGGGCCAGCAGCTCGGCGTGGGTGCCGGTCTCGGCGATGCGGCCTTTTTCCAGGACCACCAGGCGGTCCATGCGGGCGATGGTCGAGAGCCGGTGGGCGATGGCGATCACGGTCTTGCCCTGCATCAGGGTCTCCAGGCTTTCCTGGATCGCCGCCTCGACTTCCGAGTCCAGGGCCGAGGTGGCCTCGTCCATGATCAGGATCGGCGCATCCTTGAGCAGCACCCGGGCAATGGCGATGCGCTGGCGCTGGCCGCCGGAGAGTTTCACCCCGCGCTCGCCGACATGGGCATCGAAGCCGGTACGGCCCTGGGCGTCGGAGAGCAACGGGATGAACTCGTCGGCGCGGGCCTTGCGCACCGCTTCCCAGAGTTCCTCGTCGGTGGCGTCGGGCTTGCCGTACAGCAGGTTGTCGCGGATCGAACGGTGCAGCAGCGAGGTGTCCTGGGTGATCATGCCGATCCGTTCGCGCAGGCTTTCTTGGGTCACCTCGGCGATGTTCTGGTTGTCGACCAGGATGCGTCCGCTCTCCAGGTCATAGAGTCGCAGCAACAGGTTGACCAGGGTCGACTTGCCGGCGCCGGACGGGCCGATCAGGCCGATCTTCTCCCCCGGCTTGATGATCAGGTTGAGGTCGCTGATGACCCCGGTCTTTTTCCCGTAGTGGAAGTCCACATGCTCGAAACGCACCTCGCCGCTGGCCACCGCCAGGCGCGGCGCCTGTTCGCGGTCGCTGACGCTGATGGGCTGGGCGATGGTCTGCAGGCCGTCCTGGACCATGCCGATGTTCTCGAAGATGCCGTTGACCACCCACATGATCCAGCCAGACATGTTGACGATGCGGATCACCAGGCCGGTGGCCAGGGCGATGGCGCCGACCGAGATCAGCGACTGGGTCCACAGCCACAGGGCCAGGCCCGTGGTGGAGACGATCAGCAGGCCGTTCATGGCGGTGATCACCACGTCCATGCTGGTGATGACACGACCGGCCAGTTGGCTTTTCTCGGTCTGCTCGCCGATGGCTTCGCGGGCGTAGTTCTGCTCGAAGTGGGTGTGGGCGAACAGCTTGAGGGTGGTGATGTTGGTGTAGCCGTCGACGATCCTGCCGACCAGCTTGGAGTTGGCGTCCGAGGAGATCACCGAGCGCTCCTTGACCCGCGGCACGAAGTACCAGAGCGCGCCGATGTAGCTGGCGATCCAGATCAGCAGCGGGATCATCAGGTGCCAGTCGGCCTCGGCGAACAGCACCAGGGAGCTGACCGCATAGATCAGCACGTGCCACAGCGCGTCCACTGCCTGCACCGCCGAGTCGCGCAGCGAGTTGCCGGTCTGCATGATGCGCTGGGCGATGCGCCCGGCGAAGTCGTTCTGGAAGAAGTTCAGGCTCTGCTTGAGCACATAGCTGTGGTTCTGCCAGCGAATCAGGCTGGTCATGCCCGGGCTGATGGTCTGGTGCACCAGCAGGTCGTGCAGGGCGACGAACAACGGGCGGAAGATCAACGCGACCACCGCCATCCAGGCCAGTTCGAGGCCGTGGGTCTTGAAGATCTCGACATTGGGCGTGCCCTGGGCCAGGTCGATGATCGTGCTCAGGTAGCTGAACAGCGACACCTCGATCAACGCCACGAACAGGCCGACCACCAGCAGGGCGACGAAGCTCGGCCAGACTTGCTTGATGTAATAGAGGTAGAAGGGCAGTACGCGGTTGGGGGGAGCGGCAGTGGGAGCGTCGCGGAAAATATCGATCAGCTGTTCAAAACGACGATAGAGCATGGGATCTGACGCCCGCGTGGCGGGCTCTCCTTATCAGTAAGCAGGCGCAGCGCTGTGTCAGCGCTGCGCCGGGACTCCCGGCGAAGCCTTGGGCTCTGTACGAAAAGTCGGCGAGCGTAGCCACTTTCCGCACAGGGCCTTAGTCGATGCGCTTGGCCGACTTGATCAGCACGGGGTCGATCGGCACGTTCTGCATGCCTTGTTTGGTGGTGGTCTGCGAGTTGACGATCTGGTCGACCACGTCCATGCCGCTCACCACTTTGGCGAACACTGCGTAACCGGCATCGCGGCCCGGATCGAGGAAGGCGTTGTCGGCGACGTTGATGAAGAACTGGCTGGTGGCCGAATTCGGGTTCGAGGTGCGGGCCATGGACAGGGTGCCACGTACGTTATGCAGGCCGTTGCTGGCTTCGTTCTTGATCGGGTCGCGGGTTTCCTTCTGCACCATCTGCGGGGTGAAGCCGCCGCCCTGGACCATGAAGCCCGGGATCACCCGGTGAAAGATGGTGTTGGTGTAGAAGCCGCTGTCGACGTAGTCGAGGAAGTTCTTGCTGGAGATCGGGGCCTTGACCGGGTCCAGTTCGACTTCGATCTTGCCGAAGCTGGTGTCCAGCAGGACGTGAGGCGCCTTGGCCGGTTGGGCGGCCATCAGGTTGGCAGCGAACAGAACGGAGCCGGCGACGAGGGCGATTTTTTTCAGCATGGGTCAGTGATCCTGGGTGGTGGTGTCGACTGCGGTTAAAAACTCGAGCAGGGTTTGGTTGAAGCGTTGCGGCTGGTCCAGCGGGGTGGCGTGACGCGAATCGGCGATCACCACCAGGCGCCCGTCGGGCAGCAGTTTCACATAACTTTCTTTCAGGGCGACCGGGGTGTAGTCACGGTCGGCGCTGATGACCAGGGTTGGACAGGCGACTTGCGAAAGTCGTTCCTGAACCCCCCAGCCAACGATGGCATCGAAGCTTGCGAGATAAGCACGTTTGTCGTTTTTTGCCCAGCGCTCGGCCATCTTTTGCCGCAGCTCGCCCTGCTCCGGCTTGGGGAACAGTTTGCCGCCCAGGGCGATGCCGATGGCTTCGAGGCTGAGCAGGCGCATCAGGCTCCAGCGCTTGAACCACTGCCAGGCGTCGTTGGCGCTGCGGATCTTTACCTCGGGCGCGCTGTTGACGATGCACAGGCTTTTCAGCAGCCCGGGCTGATCCACTGCGAACTGGAAGGCGATCATGCCACCCATGGACAGGCCCGCCAGATGCACCCGCGAAAGGTTCAGGTGCTCCAGCAGGGCGACCAGGTCGGCACTGAAACCGGCGATGCTGTAGCGCTCACGGGGCTTGTCGGAGCGACCATGGCCGCGCACGTCGGGCAGGATCAGGCGGTAATGGGCGGACAGCTCGGCGATCTGCTTTTCCCAGTCCAGGGTGCTGGAGCCAAGCCCGTGAACCAGCACCAGCGGTTCGCCATGACCGTATTCCTCATAGTGCAGAGTGCATCCTTCGTGTTCGAAATAGGCCATGGCTGAATTCCTGTTCAGGCGCGTGGAGGGTTCAAGTGTGGGGTCAGGCTTGTTCCGGGGCGGCGAACGGCGCATCCAGCGGCGCGGTGTCGAAGGTGCGCAGCAGTTCGACGAGGATCTGCGTGGCCGGGCCCAGGGGTTTGTCCTTGTTCGAATACAGGTAGAAGGTCGGGTGCCGGCTGCCGCCCTGGTCCAACGGTAGCACCTTGAGCAGGCCCTCCCGGAGTTCGCGTTCGATCATATGGCGCGGCAGCCAGGCAAAGCCCAGGCCGCTGCCGACGAAGGTGGCGGCGGTGGCCAGGCTGCCGACAGTCCAGCGCTGTTCGGCGCCGAGCCAGCCGACGTCCCGCGGCTGCTGGCGACCGGAGTCGCGGATCACCACTTGCAGCTGGCTTTCCAGGTCCTGGAAATTCAGCTCGCGGTTCAGGCGGTGCAGGGCGTGTTCCGGGTGGGCCACGGCGACGAACTCCACCGAGCTCATTTCCGTGCCCAGGTAGCCGGAGATATTGAAGCCGCTGATGGCCAGGTCGGCCACGCCTTCGAGCAGCACCTCTTCGACCCCGGACAGCACTTCCTCGCGCAGGCGCACCCGGCAGCCACGGCTTTGCGGCATGAAGGCGGTCAGGGCGCGGACCAGGCGCGCGTTGGGGTAGGCGGCGTCCACCACCAGGCGCACTTCGGCTTCCCAGCCCTGTTCCATGTGGTGGGCCAGGTCTTCCAATTGGCTGGCCTGTTTCACCAGTTGCCGCGAGCGGCGCAGCAATACGCCGCCGGCCTCGGTGAGCACGGCCTTGCGCCCGTCGATACGCAGCAGCGGCACGCCCAGTTGGTCCTGCATGCGCGCCACAGTGTAGCTGACAGAAGATTGCGAACGGTGCAGCGCCTCGGCGGCCTGGGCGAAGCCGCCGTGGTCGACCACGGCCTGCAGCGTCCGCCATTGATCGAGGGTAACGCGGGGCGCTTTCATGATGAGCTCCTCTTGTCCTAAGCTGGCGCTCCTTATTGGAGACTGCCGAATGAGAAAAATCTGTTGTGTGTTGCTGGCCCTGCTGCCGCTCAGTGCGTTCGCCTATCCCATCGACGTGAAGAAACACCTCGAAGGCGTGAGCATCGACTACACCGCCTACGACACCGATGCCGACATCGGTTCGATCCAGGTGAACAACTACGGCACCACCGACGCCGCCTGCACGGTGGTCTTCCGCAACGGCCCGGAAGCCCCGCGCACGCGCAAGGTGGAAGTGGCGGCCGGCAAGTTCAAGAACGCCACGGCCAAGTTCAACCGCAGCATCATCAAGCTGCGCATCGACCTGACCTGTACCGCCAAGTAAGCGCAAAGCGGAGCAGGGTGCGCGACCTGCTCCGCTTATAAACGAATTTATTGATTGGTTATAGCAGTTATTTGCGCTTTTTCATCGATATGACTCTGTTTAATCTGCGCTCCATCGACCTACAGCATTCCCGATGGAGGCTACATCCCATGTCCCGCGTTCTGATCATCGAAAGCAGTGCCCGTCAGCAGGATTCCGTTTCCCGTCAGCTGACCCAGACCTTCATCAAGCAATGGCAAGCGGCCCACCCGGCCGACCAGATCACCGTGCGTGACCTGGCGGTAACCCCGGTGCCGCACCTGGACAGCAACCTGCTGGGCGGCTGGATGAAACCCGCCGGGCAGCGCAACGAGATCGAAGAGGCCTCGCTGCAGCGTTCCAACGAACTGACCGACGAACTGCTGGCCGCCGACGTGCTGGTGATGGCCGCGCCGATGTACAACTTCGCCATCCCGAGCACCCTCAAAGCCTGGCTGGACCACGTGCTGCGTGCCGGTGTGACCTTCAAGTACACCGAAACCGGTCCCCAGGGCCTGCTCAACGGCAAGCGTGCCTACGTGCTGACCGCCCGTGGCGGCATCTACGCCGGCAGTACCGCGGATCACCAGGAACCCTACCTGCGCCAGGTCATGGGCTTCATCGGGATCCACGACGTCGAGTTCATTCACGCCGAAGGCATGAACCTGGGCGGCGACTTCCAGGAGAAGGGCCTGAACCAGGCCAACGCCAAACTGGCCCAGGTCGCCTGATCCGTTAATCGCCAGATAATCGCGCAGTGGTCTAGTAGGCCCTGCGCTCCCCTTCAAGTTTGTTTTGCGCATCGAACCTCCCTTTGCACTTGTTGCTCCTGAGTGCTCCTGCCCGATTGAACGCTTTGCGAGATCGGGCTTTTTTTTGCCCGCGATTTATCACACCTCTGTAGGAGCGAGGCTTGCCCGCGATCCGCGTAGCGGCCTGATTTCGCGGTGCCTGTCAGATCGTTATCGCGAGCAAGCTTCGCTCCTACGGGGAAGGTGTTTCATTGTTCGTGGCAAAACCGCTATCGTCGCCGCCTCTTCAAGACGAGGCGAGCATGGGCTATCTACTTTTTGTCACGCTGATCCAGGCGTTTTCCTTCAGCCTGATCGGCGAATACCTGGCCGGGCATGTCGACAGTTATTTCGCGGTGCTGGTCCGGGTGCTGCTGGCCGGGCTGGTGTTCATCCCGCTGACCCGCTGGCGCCAGGTGGAGCCGGCGTTCATGCGCGGCATGCTGCTGATCGGCGCCTTGCAGTTCGGCGTGACCTACGTCTGCCTGTACCTGAGTTTCCGCGTGCTGACGGTGCCGGAGGTGCTGCTGTTCACCATCCTCACGCCGCTGCATGTGACCCTGATCGAGGACGCGCTGAACCGACGCTTCAACCCCTGGGGCCTGCTGGCGGCGCTGGTGGCGGTGGCCGGGGCGGCGGTGATCCGCTACGACCGCATCAGCCCGGATTTCTTCATGGGCTTCTTGCTGCTGCAACTGGCCAACTTCACCTATGCCGCCGGGCAGGTGTTGTACAAGCACCTGGTGGCGCGCCATCCGAGCGACCTGCCGCATTACCGGCGTTTCGGCTACTTCTACCTGGGGGCGCTGGCGGTGGTGTTGCCGGCCTTCCTGCTGTTCGGCAAGCCGGACTTCCTGCCCGAAGCGCCGTTGCAATGGGCGGTGCTGCTGTTTCTCGGGCTGGTGTCCACCGCACTGGGGCTGTACTGGTGGAACAAGGGCGCCTGCCTGGTCACTGGCGCGACCCTGGCGGTGATGAACAACCTGCATGTGCCGGTGGGGCTGCTGATCAACCTGTTGATCTGGAACCAGCATGAAGAGCTGGGGCGCCTGTTCCTGGGGGCTTTGGTGATTCTGGCGGCGGTGTGGATCAGCCGTCGCGGCACGAAACCCGCCGCTGCCCTGTAGGAGCGGCCGGTCGACGCTCGATTGCCCGCGATAGTGATCTGACAGACACCGCGGGGTCAGGCCGTTGCGCGGATCGCGAGCAAGCTTCGCTCCTACAGATTGAGCAGATAGAGGGGGTGATCGCCCCGGGGATGGGGCGATCGGGCGAGGATTACAGCGCGTGCTTTTCCGCCTCGGGGATATGGCTGGCACCCAGCACCGCCGGCAGCAGGCCGGCACGCAGGTCGTTGCCGCTCGGCTGCTGATACAGGCTCAGGCCGAACTCCGGCATCACCGCCAGCAGGTAATCGAAGATATCGCCCTGGATGCGCTCGTAGTCGGTCCACGCCGTGGTGCGGGTGAAACAGTAGATTTCCAGCGGAATGCCCTGGGCGGTGGTCTGCATCTGGCGGACCATGCAGGTCATGTTCGGCTGGATGTCCGGATGGCTCTTGAGGTACGCCAGGGCATAGGCGCGGAAGGTCCCCAGGTTGGTCATGCGGCGGCGGTTGGCCGACATGGCGGCGACATTGCCCTGGGCTTCGTTCCAGCTCTTGAGCTCGGCCTGCTTGCGACTGATGTAGTCGGTGAGCAGGTGGACCTTGCCCAGGCGCGCCTCTTCCTCATCGTTGATGAAGCGCACGCCGCTGGCGTCGATGTACAGGCTGCGCTTGATCCGCCGGCCGCCGGACTGCTGCATGCCGCGCCAGTTCTTGAACGACTCGGACATCAGGCGCCAGGTAGGGATCGAGACGATGGTCTTGTCGAAGTTCTGCACCTTGACCGTGTGCAGGGTGATATCGACCACATCGCCGTCGGCGCCGACCTGGGGCATTTCGATCCAGTCGCCGACCCGCAGCATGTCGTTGCTGGTCAGCTGCACACTGGCGACGAACGACAGCAGGGTGTCCTTGTAGACCAACAGGATCACCGCCGACATGGCGCCCAGGCCGGACAACAGCAGCAGCGGCGAGCGGTCGATCAGGGTGGCGACGATGATGATCGCGCCGAACACGAACAGCACCATCTTCGCCAGCTGCACGTAACCCTTGATCGAACGGGTGCGCGCGTGTTCGGTACGGGCGTAGATGTCCAGCAGGGCGTTGAGCAGGGCGCTGATGGCCAGCACCTGGAACAGGATGGTGAAGGCCAGGGCCAGGTTGCCGAGGAACACCAGGCTGGTCTTGCTCAGCTCCGGCACCAGGTGCAGGCCGAACTGGACCACCAGCGACGGGGTCATCTGCGCCAGGCGATGGAACACCTTGTTCTGGCGCAGATCGTTGAGCCAGTGCAGGGATGGCTGGCGGCCAAGCAGCTTGACCGCGTGCAGGATGAGGTAGCGCGCCACTCGTCCGACAAGCAGCGCCACCACCAGCAACACCACCAGGGCCAGGCTGGAATGCAGGAGCGGGTGCTCATCGAGCGCCCCCCAGAGGTCTTGAACGTTGAGCCAGAGCTGTTTGAAATCCATGGGGTCAGAAGCTTCCTCTATGAGACGAGACGGATCGATTAGAACATTTAAGCCGTTGAAAGTTACCGTTGAGGACAAACCAGCTAACAAAAAACCAGCTGTTTGCTGCTCTTTGCATAAAGAAACTCGGCCTTCGCGCCCGAAACCGTTACCCTATGCAGCTGTTTTTTTGCATATCTTCGAGGTAGCACCCGTGTTTTCCCAATTCGCCCTGCACGAACGCCTGCTCAAAGCCGTGGCCGAGCTTAAATTTGTCGAGCCAACGCCTGTGCAGGCAGCGGCCATTCCGCTCGCGCTCCAAGGGCGTGACCTGCGGGTGACGGCACAGACCGGCAGCGGCAAGACCGCCGCTTTCGTCCTGCCGATCCTCAATCGCCTGATCGGCCCGGCGAAGATCCGCGTCAGCATCAAGACCCTGATCCTGCTGCCTACCCGCGAACTGGCGCAGCAGACCCTGAAGGAAGTCGAACGCTTCTCGCAGTTCACCTTCATCAAGGCCGGCCTGATCACCGGCGGCGAAGACTTCAAGGTCCAGGCCGCCATGCTGCGCAAGGTGCCGGACATCCTGATCGGCACCCCGGGTCGCCTGATCGAGCAACTGAACGCCGGCAACCTCGATTTGAAAGAAGTGGAAGTGCTGGTCCTCGACGAAGCCGACCGCATGCTCGACATGGGCTTTGCCGACGACGTGCAGCGCCTGGTGGACGAGTGCCCGAACCGTCAGCAGACCATGCTGTTCTCCGCCACCACCGGTGGCTCGGGCCTGCGCGAGATGGTCGCCAAAGTCCTGAACAACCCTGAGCACCTGCAGCTCAACGCGGTCAGCCAACTGAACGACACCACCCGTCAGCAGATCATCACCGCCGACCACAACCAGCACAAAGAGCAGATCGTCAACTGGCTGCTGGCCAACGAGACCTACCAGAAGGCCATCGTCTTCACCAACACCCGCGCCATGGCCGACCGTATCTACGGCCGCCTGGTGGCCCAGGAGTACAAGGCGTTCGTCCTGCACGGTGAGAAAGACCAGAAGGACCGCAAGCTGGCCATCGACCGCCTGAAGCAGGGCGGGGTGAAAATCCTCGTCGCCACCGACGTCGCCGCTCGCGGCCTGGACGTCGACGGCCTGGACCTGGTGATCAACTTCGACATGCCACGCAGCGGCGACGAATACGTGCACCGCATCGGCCGTACCGGCCGTGCCGGCAACGACGGCCTGGCCATCTCGCTGATCTGCCACGGCGACTGGAACCTGATGTCGAGCATCGAGCGCTACCTCAAGCAGAACTTCGAGCGCCGCACCATCAAGGAAGTCAAAGGCACCTACGGCGGGCCGAAGAAGGTCAAGGCCTCCGGCAAGGCCGCGGGCGTGAAGAAGAAAAAGACCGATGCCAAGGGCGACAAGAAAAAAGCCGCGGCCAAGGCCCCGACCAAACGCAAGACCGCCAACCGGCCGAAAAGCGATGCCCTGGTCAGCCAGGACGGCATGGCGCCGCTCAAGCGCCGCAAGCCAGCACCAGCTGCCGAATAAGCCGTAGCGCGATACAAGAAGCCCGGACCCTGTCCGGGCTTTTTATTGGCCGGCGATCAGTTGTCGGCTTTCTTCTCGGCCGCGCCAAGCTCCTTCAGGCGCTGGTCGATCGACTGGCACTTGTCCGGCAGATCCTTGCTGGCCGTGCTCAGGTCCATCTTCTGCAACTCGTCGTTGATCTCTTTGGCCTTGGCCGGGTTTTGCTTGGTGAGCTTGGCCCTTGGAACTTTGTCGCGGCCGTCAGTATTCGCGGAAACCCTGGCTCCGTATTCAAGGAGGAGATCTCTTCTGGAGGGGGGAGGTGATTTCGGGAATAACGCCTGGTTTGACGCTTGCTTGTTTCGAACGAAGACGTGGGAAAGACCAAGTCAGCCATTGGCAAAATCGACAGCCCGGGCAAGAACTTTCAGTCTCGGGCTCTGTTACTATTTCGCGCGCACGTCAGTTCGGCAGGGCTTTGGGGCAGCTGTTTCCAGAGGTTCCGATGGCGGCCTGTCCCTCGTAACGCCCTGTGCGAAGCGTGCGCGCGCATCACTTGGATTTCTAGAAGGCATCGCCCCTTGCGGTGCTTTCAACGCTTCATTCTGTATCCGATTCCGAGGGGTGGAAGCCCCTTCGCCTATTCACCTGTCAAAGGATGATGGAGCTTTTGAACCAAGGCTCCACACTGGGAATACGCTCATGAACTACCTCGAACGCTCCATGTCCGCCCTCCGCTCGGTCGGTATCAACTTTCCCACCCAGGATGCACCCGTGCTGGCGTTGCTGGACAAGGTGTCGGTGTATGACGCCAACCGGGTGACCAATATCGCCGCCACCCTGCAACAGTCCACGGTCTTTAATGCCTCGGTGCGCGACAAGCTGCAGAGCATGGATATCAGTACCCGGTATGCCGACATCGCCGCCAGCTTCGATTCGATCCAGGCCGACGCGCAGCAGATGATGGAGTGGATGGCCGACGGCAAGCTGCAATTCTCCGAGCGCATCCAGCTGGCCTGGCTGAACATGCGCCGTGGGTCGATTCCGGATCGCTTCGAGGACATTCGCAAGAATTATCTGGCGGTGGCGAAGTCGGCCAATGAGCAGATCCAGTTGGAAACCCTGATCCTGGAGGCTTATCAGGACTATCGGCTGGCCATGAAGACGGCCGAGGTCGATGCCTGTGAGGTGCAGAAAGTGGCTCAGGCGCAGCTCGATGCCGGGCGTAAAACCCTGGCGGATGCCAGCGCGGCGCTTGAGGTGGCCGAGCTGGAGGCGGCCGAGCGGGTGAAGCTGGAGTTGGCGCGGGATGTGGCGCTGCGCAATCTGCAGGACGAGGACAAGCGTTACCAGATCATCACTGACATCGCCGATCAGCTGAAGGCGGCCTACAACGCGGCCGAGCTGGTGTTCGCGCGCTTGAGCCAGTACCACTCGGTGAAGGAGCGTCTGTACCAGCGCGCCGTAAGCTTTTTCGCCACCAATGAGATCGTGCTCACCGGTCTGGCGGCGGGCTTCACGTCCTCCGGCGGGCTGGCTGAAGTCACCAATACCCTTAATGCGATGAACGAGGGGATCAACTCCAGTCTCGAGGCTCAGGCCAAAGTGGGTGGAGAGCAGCTCAATGCCGCGCTGAAGGCGGGCTATGGTACGAACCTGAAGGTCAGCTCGGTCAAAGCGTTGGCCGAGGCCGTGGTGGAGTTCCAGGCCAGCAGCCTCAGCCTGATCCAGGAGTTGCGCAAAGAGTCTTCTGCGGCAGCCGCCGAGATCGAGTCGATCACCGAGGACAGCAAACGTCGCTTCAGCGCGCTCCTGCAAAAGGGGCTCTGAGGTGAGCCAGGTTTCCCTCACCGAACAGATGGGGGCCATGGCCCTCATCGACGAGCTGCGGCACAGCCAGGCCGAGGTGCAGAAACATCTGGACCTGCCCAAGCACCGGCAGTTGGTGGCTGAACGGATTCGTGAGTTCTATCGATCCAGGGGGATCGAGGTCGAGGATGCCCTGGTCGAGGAGGGCGTGCGTAATTTCTTTGCGGCCCGTTTTACCTACCAGCCCCTACGGATCGACCTCTTGTCGAGGCTGCTGGCTGAGCTTTACATCAGTCGGGGTAAATGGCGGAGACCCGCGATTATTGCTTTTATCCTGAGTGGGGTGGTGGCATTCGGCTTCTCTTTCTCCTCGAGTTTTTTTGACGGAATGAAGACAGGTCTTATCCGGAGCAAGGTCGAAAGGACCCAGGAGCTTGCACAAAGCCAGGCGGTACAGCTTGAGCAACTGCAAAAGCGCCTGTCTGTGCTTGAGGCCGATGTGTTTGCGGCGAATCTACCGGCGGCAGAGCGTATGTTCGAGCAGGCTCGAGAGCGGCTGAGTCAGGCTCGTGGCCTGCGGACCACTATCCCGTTGAAGGTCACCGCCGAGAGCCGGAAAAATGACCAGGTGCTGGTCGAACGGGCGAATCAGAACCTGCAGCGAGGCGCCGCTGATCTCCAGGCGGTTGAGGCTGGGTTGGGCGATGTGTCGCAGCTCCTGGCGGCTGACTCGAAATTGAGAGAACTGTTGGCCACAACCAGGTTCACCTCACTCGGCAATACCTATCCTGTGCTGGTGACCGCGGCCGCTAACGCGCGGGCCGCGTTGGATCATGCTGACACCCAAGGTGTGCCGGCGGCGCGTACAGCGGTCGATAAACTGGGCGCCCTGATCCCCCGCATCGACATGATCGGTCCCTATCTCACACGCTTGCAGGACGCACAGGATGCTGTCCGCGAGATGGGGCTGAGCCAAAAGGACTCGGCTCCGTTTCAACCTCTGTTGGCAGAGGTGAATGAGGCTGTCCTGGGGCTGGATACGGAGGCTGCCGAGCGCGCTCTTCAAGAGATTGAAAGGCTGAAGGCTTTTGCAGCAAAGCGCGTGAACTTTCATGTGGTCAGCAGTATGGGAAAGGACGCCATGATCGAACGTAATAGCGGCTCGGCCGGCAGCAAAGCCTGGTATTTCGTGAGCAAGGCAGTCGATGAACAAGGTGATGAGGTCCCGATGCCCTTTATCGATTTCAAGACCAGGGAACGAGTCTATGTCTCGGTTTTTGCCATCCGTGTCGATCAGGCCACCTATGAAAGGAACAAGGGTGAGCTGTCTCTGGTCGGCCTGATGTTTGACCAAGTGATGGGGAAAAAGGACGCCAACTCGCTGACTTACGAGTTGGCCGATGGACTCTTCAAAGGCAAACCTGAATTCCTCCTGGAGTGGTGATGACCCCGAGCAGCCTGATTTCATCCCTGGGTGAGAACTCACGGCGATATGAACATGAGCTGCGTGAGCTCCAGCTCGAGCTTTCCAGCGCGCACGAGCAGGAGTTGCGCCTGCAGCACAGTATCAGCAGTGCGTTTCAGCAGATCGCCAATTGCCATTTGACCGGTGGAGCCCAACTGACAAGTGAGGTTCTGGGCTTGTTGGAACAGCGCAGCCTGACCGAGAAGGAGCTGCGGGATCAATTGGCGGTTGCCGAAGCCAGTGTCGGGCGGCATCTGCAGGCAGCCAAGCAGATTGCCGAGGAGATCGAGGCCATTGTCCAGGGCCTGGATCGTCAATTGGAGGCGGATCCGCAGTATCAACAGCAAACGGCGGCGCTTGCCGAGGCGGTAGCGCTTTGTGATGGGGCGACGGCGTCATACAAGGAGCTACGTGAAGAATGCCGGAGCAAGCTTGAAGCGTTCCAGCGCGATCAACTGTACCTCTACCTGAAAGAGTGCGGATTCGGTACGGAGCGCTATTCACGCGGGGCGTTGTTGCATGAACTGGACCGCTGGATTGCGCGGTTGTGCAACTTCGCGCAAAACAGTGCGGCCGAGCAGACACTTCTGGCCATGCAGGAAGCCAATGAAGGAGCCCGCTGGCAGCATGAGGCGAATCGGGGTGTGCAGGAGGCCAACCTGGCGCAGCGTTATCAGGCCCTGTTGGCCGGCACCGATACCTCTGTGCTGCAGGCGCGGCTGGAGAAGCGCAACCGGGCTGTCGAGTTGGGCAAGGCCCAGGCCAATGCTATCCATGAACAGCTGGACAGGTATGCCAACCGTCGCGACGAGCACTTTACCCAGGCTTTCGAACTGCTGTCTCGGCAACTTGCACAGATGAGTCTTCCGGCCCTTGAGCAGTTGGCCGGGCAGACCACGACCCCTCAGGATGACGAGCTGGTGCAAAAGGTCCGTGAGGGGCGGGGTGAACTCGAAGAGCTGCAACGTCGAGTGTCCTTGCTGGATCTGAAGTACAAGGAGGCCGAGTTGGACTACCAGCGGGCCAAACAGCTCGAGCGCGATCTGCTGTCCGGCGACAAGATCAGCGTTGGTTCCACCTACTCTGAAGGTATGAATCTGGAAGCCTTGCTGCTCGGGTTCATGAAGGGCACCTTGTCCCTTTCCCAGGTGGAAAATGAAGTCAACAGCCATCGTCAGGCGACCACAGTGGTTTCCGGCTCGTGGAGCATTTCGAGCACCACCAGTTGGAGCAGCTCAAGCACTGGCATGTCCGGTAAATCCAGTTCCAGTGGTTCGTTCAGCGCAACCCGGTCGAGCAGTGGAGGGGAGTTCTCCACCAGCGACAGTCGTTAAACCAGGGCTGGGGAAAAAAAACGGGGCAGCCTTGGCTGCCCCGTGTCGTTTCTCCGCCCGTTACGGCTTACAACGCCTTCACCGGAATACAGATCTCACACTCCAGTTCCCCCGTCTTTATGTCGTATTTCGCCTCCACCGGATAACGCTCGAATGCTGGCCGTGCATCGAACTGCATGCCGCTTTTGGGCAGCCAGTCGCGGCACAGTTCGGTCCAGGCGTCGGCGATGTCGGGGCCTTTGCCATGGTAGTGGGCGACGGCGTAGAGGCCGCCGAGCAGGGTGGTGACGACGGCGGGGGCGTTGGCCTTGAAGTCGGCGGGGACTTCGACGCAGGCGTCGTAGCGGCATTTTTCGGGTGGGGTGACATAGGGATCGTCGTGGCCGATGCCATAACGCACGCGACCCAGCAGGCCGTTCTCGACCATCCAGGGGGCGACGCTGTCGCGCCAGAAGGTGCCGATGCCCGGCCCGTAGGGGCCGATATAGCGCAGGTAGGCGACGCGGACCGGCGGCAGTTCCTTGAGGGTGACGTTCATCGTGAGCTCCTTCAGGTGAATGAAGGCGTCAGGATCGTCGAAGGCTGGGATGTGTGTCTGATCAGGATTGCTCAATTCTCGCAGGCGCCGTTCGCGGACGTCGTTGAGGCGGCGGTGCCAGCGCTTGGGTTCGGTGCTGCGCCAGGTGCTCGGGGTGACCGAGAAATGCTGCTTGAACGCCCGGGAGAACGCTTCGCCGGAGCTGAAGCCGACCTCCAGCGCCACTTCCAGAATGCTCAATTCCGGATGGCTGGCCAGCTGATAGGCGGCACAGGCCAGGCGCCGTCGACGCAGGTAGTCGCCCAGGGTTTCGCCGACCCAGGCGGTGAACAGGCGATGGAAGTGAAAGGGCGAAAAATGCGCGACCTGCGCGAGTTCGGCCAGCTCCAGCGGCTGGTCCAGGTGTTGGTCGATATGCTCCAGCACCCGGTTCATGCGTTGGGTGTATTCGTGGAGGCTGTGGTAGGCAGGGCTCATGGAGCCAAGTTTAGCCGGGGGCGAGACGGCGGGTTTGCGTCGGCCGGTTTTTTTGTCGTGACAGGACGGACGAGATCGCGAGCAAGCTCGCTCCTGCAGGGGCGGGCTTGTTCGCGATCGCGGTCTAACGCTCAGGAGCCGCCATGGCAGCAACTGGCGGCCGGTTTGTCGTCATAACGATCATGGTGCCTGACCCAATCCATGATCTGTTCTTCGTTGCGCCCCTTGGGTGTCAGGTCCAGGTAGTTGTAGGCCCCCACCAGCAGGTCCAGGCCGCGGGCGTAGGTGGAGTAGGTGTGGAAGATCTCGCCGTCTTCATTGCGGTAGAACACGCTGAGGCCGGGCAGCTCTTCTTCGGCGCCGTCGGTCTTTTCGTAGTTGTAGGTGGCGGTGCCGGCGGCGACCTCGTCGGCCCGGGCGCAGACCCCGAAGTCGTAGTTGAAATCACAGCCGACGGACGAGACCCAGTCGAACTTCCAGCCCATGCGCCGCTTGAACGCCTGGAATTCGGCGAAGGGCGCGTGGGACACCGCCACCAGCGCGATGTCGTGGTGGGCCAGGTGCTGGTTGGCGCCGTCGATGTGATCGCTGAGGAAGGAGCAGCCCGGGCAACCTTCGTCCCAGCCTTCGGCGAACATGAAGTGGTAGACCACCAGCTGGCTGCGACCGCCGAACAGGTCGGCCAGGCTCAGTTCGCCGTGGGGGCCCTGGAAGCGGTAGGGTTTGTCGATTTTTACCCAGGGCAGGGCACGACGCTCGGCGCTGAGCTGGTCGCGTTGGCGGGTAAAGGCCTTTTCGTGGATGAGGTGCTGCTTGCGGGCCTGTATCCATTGTTCCCGGGATACGACCGGATGATCGTTGAGGTGCATGATGTCTTCTCCTGCGACAAGGGTGGCGCGGCGACAGTGCCTACACAGGCTAGTCGTTTCGCCCGCGGGCAGATCGACAGCCGCCGGACGGTTCCGCCCAACGGTCGCCCGCCTGCCCCACCTCGCTGGACGGCTATTCAGGCGTTACTTCTGGCGTGCCGTCTTCATGCATTTCAACGCCTCGAACTCATTGCGCACGTTCTGCAGCTTGTTGCGCAGGTGATCACGCTGGGCGTGCGTGCTTTGGGCCATCACGTCCACCAGCAGGTTGCGTGCCACCTGTTCGCTGTTGGCATAGGCCTGGCGATAAGCCGGTGTCCAGAAGCTTTCGCGATCCACCAGCAGGCGCTCGATGCGTTTGTCGAAGTCGCTGTTCTGGCGTTGCTCCAGCGCGGCACTGAACTGCGCCTGCCAGTTGGCCCGGTTGGCGAGCCAGAGCTGGTTCTGTTCGCCAAGGGACGTCGACCAGTCCGCCACCCGCTGGGTCTGCTCGGGCGTAAGGGGGCCGAGCCAGGTAGTCAGGCGTTTGTCCATGCGTTCGGCGCGCAGTTTTATCTGTTGCTCCAGTGGCGGCTTGAGGTATTTGCTGCGGCGTTGGCGCATGTCCTTGGCGAAGGCCGCCTTCATTTCCGTGACCTGTTGGTCGTCCAGGCCTCGCAGCAACTCGATGGCCGACGGCGCGATCGCGCGGGCGGTCTGGGCAATGGCCTGCTTGGCTTCGCGGGTGAATTCTTGCAGCTCGGCATCGTTGACCTGATTGCGTTCGACCATCTGCTGCAGACGATCCAGGTAGTCCAGGTAGTTGGGCAACTGTGTGCTGCAGTGCCAGCTCAAGTGTTCCTTGAGGCGATCGTTGAACCAGATTTTCTGCTCGCGGTTCATTTCCAGGTAGTCGTTGAGCGTCCAGGGAATGATCACATCGAGGTTGCGGTAAGCCAGGCCGACACGGTTGCAGGAGGTCAGCACCAGGCTCAACAGCAGTAGCAGGGTGAGGTGTTGCAGCCGGCGCGACATGGCAAGTCCTTGCGAAGGCCTGGGTTTGTAAGGCGTGGGTTTCTTATCTGAACCCGGAAAGCTTCCGGCAGTTCAGCCGCTCAATAGAACGAATGCTCGGCCTTGAAGGTGAGCAGCCCGTCGCATTGCGCGTTATGTCCAGAATAGGCCGAACAATCGCTGCCGTTGAGGTTGGAGTCGCTGTAGATCAGTTTCAGGTCGATGCCCATCCAGGGACGGGAGAACTTGATCGACCAGTCGTTGAAGCTGCTGACGTAGCCGTTGCTCACTGAGGCCGGGTTGCCCAACTGATAAGTGGTGTACTTGATGCTGACGCCGATGCCGAAGGGCTGGTTGCCGCCCAGGTCGGCGAACAGGGTACTGTTGCGCTTGTTCGGGTCCTGGCTGAACGCGGCGCCGAAGCGGCTGCCCAACAGCGTCAGGCCGCCGTAGAACTCCTGGCTGTCCTGCGGGGCCAGTTGCGGGTAGTTGTAGTGGATCATCCCCACCTCATAACCCAGGGTCTGATCGAAGGGGCGCTTGAAGCCCAGGTAGGAGTCCACTTCCAGGTCGCTCTCGCCCAGGCCCATGCTCGGCGACCATTGGCCGATGTACCAGCCGCTGTCGTGGGTCAGGTCCAGGCCGCCATGGAACGAGCCGGTGGCCGAGGGTTTGACCAGGCCCTGGGCCATGCTGCGGCTCGGGGCGCTGCTGAGCTTGAGGTCGAAATCCCCCAGTTCGCGTTGGAAGATCTGCCCGTGGACCCAGGGGCTGGCGAGGAGGCTGGCAAGCAGCACATGGGAGGGTTTGAGCATGCTTCACTCCATGAAACGCAAGGAGCAGGAACCGCGGAACCTACTGAAATGCCCGATCTAGACGTGTGCAAGGATACCGGCGAAACCTCGGGGATGAGGGCCGTTCGTCGATTTTTACAGGAGGGGAAGGATCAGAACTCTAGTCCTAGCGCCTTGAGGTTCAAAGCGCATAGGGACCAGGAGGTATTGCGGGGGATTACTTCTTGCCCAGGCTGATCTGCTTGGACGGGCCGAAAGTCTGGCCGCTGACGCCTTTGGCAATTTGCTGGATCTCGCCGCCGGACTTCAGGAAAGCAGCAATCTGATCGTTGATCGATTCGCTGGTTTCAACGGCTGGAGCTGGCTTTGCTTTGCTGTTGGATGCTTTTACACGCATGGCGGCCATTAACCTTCAGAAAATTAATTTGGCCAGCCATCATACATGAAATGCTTGACAATTGCTTGGTAAATATCCCCCTGAAATAACAGCGGAAAAACTCCCGAATATTCCTAAGTTGGTCTCGGGAATATCCCCATAAGCTGCTGTTTTAAATAAAGACAATGGCACAAACAAAGGCTTGCTCGGCAGCGCTGAGGCAAAAGTCGCTGCCGGCTGGCCTGACGGGCGGAGCCGGTTGCTGGCGCAAAGCCATAAAAATCAAGGCATTCAGGAAAATATCCGCTGCTATCCGGCGACTCGGGCCAACCAGGCCCGGAAACCGGGTAGAATGCCGCCCACGCAATGAGGGTATTGGAAATGGCTTTAGTCGGGCGCTACAACAGTTTGCAAGTGGTTAAACACACTAACTTCGGTTTATATCTGGACGGCGGGGCGGACGGCGAAATATTGCTGCCCAATCGTTATATTCCCAAGGATATTCCCAGTGAAGATGAAGACTGGCTGAATGTTTTTGTTTATCTGGATAGCGCCGACAAGTTAATTGCAACTACCGAAAAACCAAAAGTTCAAGTCGGTGAGTTCGCCAGTCTTAAAGTCGTGGAAGTTAACAGCATCGGTGTATTCCTCGACTGGGGCCTGCCCAAGGACCTGCTGCTGCCGTACTCCGAGGAAAAGCGTCAGCTGACCGCCGGCGAGTATTGCGTGGTGCACGTCTACCTCGACAAGCACACCCGCCGCATCACCGCCACGGCCCGTCTGGACCGCTACCTGGACAAGGCTCCGGTGACCTACAAGGTCGGCCAGGAAGTCGATCTGCTGGTGGCCGAGAGCACCGACATGGGCTTCAAGGCGATCATCAACAACAAGCACTGGGGCCTGATTCACAAGAACGAAGTATTCAAGTTCCTGCGTCCGGGCAAACAGGAAAAGGGCTTCATCAAAGAGATCCGTGCCGACGGCAAGATTAGCCTCAGCCTGCAACCGGTGGGTGAAGAACTGGCCAGCAGCCTGAACGCCAAGATCCTCGCCAAGTTGCGGGAAAACAACGGCACCCTGCCGGTCAGCGACAAGAGCGATCCGACGGTGATCAGTGGCCTGTTCGGTGTCAGCAAGGGCAACTTCAAGAAGGCCATAGGTGCTTTGTACAAGAACGGTCAGATCGTTATTCATGCCGACCGCATTGAACTGACCTGAGTATTCGTTCTCTCGAAGCTCTTTTTCGGGCGTGTTTTTCTGTCCGTTTGGTTGATAATCGGCAGCACATCCATTCTTTGCCCCGGACCGGTTCCGGGGCTTTGTCGTTTCTATCGAGTAACTGCCATGTCCATGAATCTGCCTGAGGGGCTGCGGTGAGCATCGAACGGCGCAGCGCCGATGGTTTCGCCCTGCAAGTGATGTTGGGGCTGTGCCTGATCTGGGGCGTGCAGCAGGTGATGATCAAGTGGGCCGCGGCGGATATCGCACCGGTGATGCAGGCCGCCGCCCGCTCGGGCATTTCGGCGCTGCTGGTGGCCCTGCTGATGTGCTGGAAGGGCGGCTGGTCGCAGATCGGCAGCACCTGGCGCGGCGGCTTGCTGGCCGGCGGCCTGTTCGGCCTGGAGTTCCTGTTTATCGCCGAAGGCCTCAAGCTCACCAGCGCCGCGCACATGTCGGTGTTTCTCTATACCGCGCCGATCTTCACCGCGCTGGGGGTGAATTGGCTGCTGCCCAGCGAACGCCTCAGGCCCCTGCAATGGCTGGGAATCCTGCTGGCGTTCGTCGGCATCGGCGTCGCCTTCGCCGGCGGCATCTCATTGGATAACCTGGACACGCGCATGCTGCTTGGCGACGCCCTGGGCGTGCTGGCCGGCCTGGCCTGGGGCGCGACCACTGTGGTGGTGCGCGCGTCGCGCCTGTCCGAGGCGCCGGCGACCCTGACCCTGTTCTATCAGTTGATCGTCGGTTTTATCGGCCTGCTGCTGATCGCCGTGCTGAGTGGCCAGGTCACCCATGTCAGCCTGACCCCGGTGGCGGTGGCCAGCGTGCTGTTCCAGGGGCTGGTGGTGTCCTTTTTCAGCTACCTGACCTGGTTCTGGCTGTTGCGCCGTTACCTGGCCGCCAACCTGGCGGTGTTTTCCTTTATGACGCCGCTGTTCGGCGTCACCTTCGGGGTCCTGTTGCTGGGCGAACCCCTGAGCCTCAACTTCGTGATCGGCGCGGTGCTGGTGCTGCTGGGCATCACCTTCGTCAGCGCCGAACAGTGGCTGCGCCGGCGGATCCGCAGCCTGCTGTAACCCCCAGGCTCAGGCGGTGGCGTGGCATTCCCGGGCAACCGGCTGTTGCCTCAACAGCAAGACACCCGCCAGCAGCAGGCTGCTGCCGGCGACGATCAGCGCCGGTTGCAGGCCACCGCTGAAATGGCTGCTCAGGGCCGCCAGCAGTGGCCCGCTCAACTGGCCCATGGCGAAGCAGGCCGTGAGCAAGCCGGCGTTGCGCTGGGTGGCGTGGGGCGCCAGCTCCCGCGAGCGCTGCATCACCAATTGCATGCAGGCCAGGAACGGCGTGCCGCAGAGCATCACCCCCAGCGCCAGGCCGGCGCCATTGCCCAGCAGACAGGCGAAGACCCCGGCGGCTTGCAGCCACAAGGTCGCCATCAGCCAGTGCCGGGTGGCGTTCGGGCTGTGTCGGCGCAGGCTGACCAGCCCCACCCCCACGGCCGCCGCCAAGCCGAAGCACGGCCAGAACAGGTCGGCCTGCCATTGCCCTTGAAAACGCGCGCTGGCCATCTGTGACAGGAAGGTCGCCGGGATGATGTAACCCAGGCCGTACAGCGCATAAACCAGCCCGAGGCGGGGGATGCCGGCGTGATTCGAGGCCTGTGGCATCTGCGCAGTCAGCGCGGGCGTGGCGGGTTGCGGCAGGATCGGCAGGATTGCCAGCAGCATCAGCAGGGCGGTCGCGGCGTATACCAGCCACAGGGTTGCGGAGCTTTGCCCCAGCAGGTTCGAGCCCAGGGCCAGCAGGCCAGTGAGGAAAATCCCCAGCCCGGGCCCGGCAAACACCAGGGCGCCCAGGCGTGGCCGGCCGGCGGCGTGTGCCAGGGGTTGGCTCAGGGCGGCGATCATCACCATCACCCAGGCACTGGCCACGCCAGTGCCGAAGCGCAATACCGAATGCGCCCAGAAGCCGCCGGCCCAGAACGAGGCCAGGGTCAGCAACACACACAGCCACAACCCGCCCAGCAGCCGCCGGCGAACCTGGGCCGGGCGGCGGGCGCACATGGCATCCAGCGCACCGATGAAATACCCCAGGTAGTTGGCGGCGGCGATCAGGCCGGTGTCGGTCAGGTCGACCTGGCCCTCGCTCAGCAGGTGCGGCAGTTGCGGGGTGAGGGCGAAGCGACCAATGCCCATGGCCATCATCAGGGCAATGAAACTGGCGAGTAAGCGAATCAGCGGGGACATGGTCCGGGCTCCGTCGAAGAGGCGATGACCCTCAGGCTAGGACTGATTGACTTTCTATAAAAATGAATAATATTAAGTAACTTGTTCGTTTTTGGAGAATATCCGTGGAGTTCAGCCAGCTGCGCATCTTCCAGGCGGTCGCCGAGGAAGGTTCCATCACCCGGGCGGCCGAGCGCCTGCATCGGGTGCCGTCCAACCTGTCGACGCGGCTCAAGCAACTGGAAGAGCAGCTGGGAGTCGAGCTGTTCCTGCGGGAACGGCAGCGGCTGCAACTGTCGCCGGCGGGCAAGGTGCTGCTCGATTACGCCGCGCGCCTGTTTGCCCTGCGCGACGAGGCCCATGGGGCGGTGCAGGGCGGTCAGCCGGCCGGGGATTTCGTGCTGGGCACCATGTACAGCACGGCGGCGATTCAACTGCCGGCGCTGCTGGCGCGTTACCACCGCGCCTACCCGGCGGTGAACCTGCAGGTGCAGTCGGCGCCCAGCAGCGAGTTGCTCGAAGGCCTGCTGGCCGGGCGCCTGGATGCGGTGCTGGTGGACGGCCCACTGGAACTGGCCAGCCTGGACGGGGTGCCGCTGTGCGATGAAAAGCTGGTGTTGATCAGTGAAGCGGATCACCCGCCGATCCGCAGCGCTCGGGATGTCGAAGGGCGCGCGGTGTTCACCTTTCGCCGCGGCTGCTCGTACCGCCTGCGCCTGGAGTCCTGGTTCGCCCATGACCATGCGGCCATGGGACGGGCAATAGAAATCGAGTCCTATCAGGGGATGCTGGCCTGTGTGATTGCCGGGTCCGGGGTGGCGCTGATGTCGGAGTCGATGCTGGCCAGCCTGCCCGGCCGCGAGAGCGTGGCGGCCCATCCGCTGGCCGAGCCGTTCGCCAGCGCCACGACCTGGCTGATGTGGCGCAAGGGCATGCTCGGCGCCAACCTCAATGCCTGGATCGAGCTGCAACAGGCGAGTCAGACGGATCAGCGGGCAACGGCCTGAAACGGGCTGGCTGATTCAGATTAATCCGGTAACAGATCATTGCCATCCAGGTTGAGCAATGCGCGGAACTTAGCGCTATTATCAGAGCTAAGCGGCTCCTGAACCCTGCCGCTGGGCACGACCCTTAAGGGGGGCACTATGAAAGAGAAACTGCAAAACTGGCTTCACGACCTCGGGGTCGCACTGGGACTGATCGAGCCGCCATTGCAGCCGGTGCCAATCCGCACAGACGACGAACAACGGCGTCGGCAACAGCGTCGCCGCTAACCATCGGCTCGGGAGTGGGGCAGGCATCCAGCCTGCTCCCGTCACTTTTCAGCCGCGCGAGGGCAGGTTCACTCGCGAACGGTTGACGCCTTCTGATTCAAACCCGTCAACTCGCAACCCGCCAATGGTGCCCAGCGCCGTGAAGTCTTTAGCGCCGTGAAATCGTCAGCAGAAACCGGCTCAGGTCGTTGGCGCTGTTCGCCGCCTTGAGCATCTGGTCTTCTTCGTGGGTGAAGGCGGTCACTCCAAACTCATCTTCCAGGTGGAAGATCAGGTCCTCGATATCCTGCTTGTCCAACCCCAACTCCTGCAGACTCACGTCGTCGGAAAATCCGTCATTGCCATCCAGCAGGCGGCTGATGAAGTCATGCACGGCTTGTCGGACTTCGGCTCTATTCATGTCGCTCTTTTCGCCAGGGGCCTGCGCATGGTCTTTGAAGCGGGCGGGATTGTGTGCAGTACAGCACAGCTTCAGGGGTGCCGACGGATCCAATCCTCGATCATCGCGCGCAACTGCGCCCCCGAAAAACTGCCGAAATGGCCACCGTGCACGGTACGCACCGACAACTGGTACAGGCGTTCCAGGCTGGTGGCGTAGTCCTCCAGGTTGGAGTGGTAGGCGTCTTCGACCAGCGGGCCGTCGTAGATGATGTCGCCGCTGAACAGGGTGCCGCTGGCCGCCTCCCAGAGGCTGATACCCCCGGGGGAGTGGCCGGGCGTATGCAGCACCTGGAGGCTGCGGTTACCCAGGTCGAGCACATCGCCTTCCTCGATCAGGCGTGTCGCCGGGGCGGCCTTGACCCGATATTCGGCGTAGCACAGCGGGCAATCCGGGTGGGCCTCGAACATCTCGTCGCCGACATAGGCGGCAGATAGGGTATTGGCGCCGTCGGGCGCGGCGAGGATCTGCGCCTCGGCCGGGTGCACCAGGCGTTCGGGGAATTCGTGATGCCCGGCGATATGGTCGAAATGGCAATGGCTGGCCACCGCCAGCAAGGGGCGTTCGGTAAGCCAGGGCAACTGCTCGCGCAAGCTGACCAGGCCGGAGCCGCTGTCCAGCAGCAGGTCCCTGTCGCGGCCCTGGATATGCCACAGGTTGCAGCGATAGAACGGCCGGATATAGGGCTCGTGGATCAGCCGAATCCCGTCGCTCAGGCTTCTGACTTCGAACCAGCGGTCGCGGCTGACAATCTTCATCGACTTTCCTCCAGGCGAAAAAAAACGGGTGCAGCCACCGACGCTGCACCCGCCGAAGAAAAATGTACGGCGTCTGACCTGAGGTTAGATCGCGTTGGCCAGGGTTGCCGGACGACGAGACAGCAGGCTCACCACCACGAAGCTCACCAGGCCGACAGCCAGGCTGTAGTAGATCGGGGTGTTGGCATCCAGGCCGTCCTTGAACATGAACACCAGCGCGGTGAGGAAACCCAGGCCCATGCTGGCGATGGCGCCGGCGGTGGTCGCGCGTTTCCAGAAGATGGCACCGATCAGTGGGATCAGCATGCCGCCCACCAGCAGGTTATAGGCCAGGGTCAGGGCGCTGATCACGTCGTTGACCACCAGGGCGATGCCCAGTACCAGGATGCCGGTCAGCAGGGTAAACAGGCGGTTGATGCCCAGGCTCGACTGCTTGCCGCCACGCAGCTTGGGCAGCAGGTCTTCGGTCAGGGTGGTGGAGGCGGCCAACAGGCCGGCACTGGCGGTGGACATCATGGCGGCCAGGGCCGCGGCGATCACCAGGCCACGGATGCCGTCCGGCAGCGAGGCTTTGACGATGGCGGCGAAGGCGTTGTTGACGTTGTCCAGGTCTGGCAGCAAGACGTGCGCGGCCATGCCGATCAGGGCACAGGCCAGGCCGTAGAGGATGCAGTAGAAGCCGGCGACGGTGCCTGCGTATTGCGCGACTTTTTCGGTCTTGGCGGTGAACACCCGTTGCCAGATGTCCTGGCCGATCAGGATGCCGAAGAAGTAGATCATGAAGTAGGTGACGATGGTGTCCCAGCCGATGGTGGTGAAGCTGAAGCTCGCCGCCGGCAGCTTGGCCACCAGCTCATCCCAGCCGCCGACGCGGTACAGGCAGATCGGCAGCAGGATGAACATCAGGCCGACGGTCTTGATCACGAACTGGACGATGTCGGTCAGGGTCAACGACCACATGCCGCCGATCGCCGAATAGATCACCACCACGCCGCCGCCCAGCAGCACCGAGATCCAGAACGGCAGGCCGAACAGCACTTGCAGCACGGTGCCGATGGCGAGGATCGAGGTCACGCCGATCATCAGCGCGTAGGCCAGCATGATCACCGCGCTGGCCTGGCGGGCCATCGGGTTGTAGCGTTTTTCCAGGACCTGGGTAACTGTGAAAATCCGCAGCTTGAGCAGGGGTTTGGCCAGCAGCAGGTTGAGGGCGATGATGCCCAGGCCCAGCGCCGCGCACAGCCAGAAACCGGAGATGCCGTGAACATAACCCAGGCGCACGGTGCCGACGGTGGAGGCACCGCCCAGCACGGTGGCGGCCATGGTGCCCATGTACAGGCTCGGGCCCAGGTTGCGGCCGGCTACCAGGTAGTCCTCGTGGGTCTTGGCCTTGCGCATGCCGTAATAGCCGAGCACCAGCATGCCGGCGGCATAGATGAGTACGACGAATAGATCTAAAGCCATGGTGGCGTGTCTCCGATTGTCTTTCTTATAGAGGCTTCCCGCAGGAGCGAGGCTTGCTGCAATCAAGGCGACGCGGTCTGGCGGACCCGTCGTGTGAGGCGTGATTGCCGGCGAGCCTGCTGCTACAGGTCATGCTTGAGTCAGGCGGTTTGGCGCATGACCGGTTTACCGAGCGAATCCGTGCTCTTGCTGCGTGGATCGTTGGGGCCGTAGACCGCGGGCGGTTCCGGGAACAGGTTGAGCAAGGCCAGGTACACCAGCGAGGCCAGGCCCAGGGTCACCGGCAGGCTGATATCGATGCCGTCGGCCAGGTTGCCCAGCGGACCGACGAACTGCCCGGGCAGGTTGACGAAGCACAGGCCGACCAGTGCGCTGGGGATCCAGGCCCCCAGGCCACGCCAGTTCCAGCCGTGCTGGAACCAGTAGCGGCCACCTTGCTCGCCACGGGTGAAGACTTGCAGGTCGTCCGGGCAGTAGAAGCCGCGACGCACCAGCAGGCCGATCAGCATGATCACCATCCACGGGGTGGTGCAGGTGATGATCAGCACGGCGAAGGTCGACACGCTCTGCACCAGGTTGGCGGCGAAGCGCCCGATGAAGATGAAGGCGATCGACAGCACACCGATCAACAGGGTCGCCTTGACCCGCGACAGCACCCGTGGGAACACGCTGGACATGTCCAGGCCGGTGCCATACAGCGAGGTGGTGCCGGTGGACATGCCGCCGATCACCGCGATCAGGCACACCGGCAGGAAGAACCAGCTCGGCGAGACCGCCAGCAGGCCGCCGACGTAGTTGTTGGCGGCGATGTAGTCGGGCGCCTTGATCGCCACGATGGTGGCGGTGGCCAGGCCGAACAGGAAGGGAATCAGGGTGGCGATCTGCGCGGCGATCACCGCCAGCATGATCCGGCCTTTCGGCGTTTCGCGGGGTATGTAGCGCGACCAGTCGCCGAGGAACACGCCGAAGGAAATCGGGTTGCTCATGGCCACCAGCGCGGCGCCGATGAAGGCTGCCCAGAAACCCGCCTGACCGAGGGCCACCGTACCGGCGAACTGGCTGTCGAAAGCCGGCGCGAAGGCAAAGATCCCCAGCAGGAACAGCAGGCTCGCTGCCCATACGGCAATGCGGTTGACCCACAGCATGAAGCGGAAGCCGTAGATGCACACCGTCAGTACCAGGATCGCGAACAGGCCGTAGGCCAGGCCTAGGGTCAGGTCGGTTTCCGGCAGGTCGATCAGGCGCTTGGCGCCGCCTACCAGGGCATCCCCGGAACTCCACACGGAGAGGGAGAAGAAGGCGATGGCGGTAAGCAACGACAGGAACGAGCCGACGATCCGCCCGTGCACGCCGAAGTGCGCACCGGAAGAGACAGCGTTGTTGGTGCCGTTGATCGGCCCGAACAGGCCCATGGGCGCGAGGATCAACGCCCCCAGGATCACGCCCAGCACGATCGCCCAGACACCCGCCTGGAAGGACAGGCCGAACAGTACCGGGAAACTGCCGAGCACGGCGGTGGCAAAGGTATTGGCGCCGCCGAAGATCAGGCGAAACAGGTCGCTGGGCCGGGCGTCGCGTTCATGGTCGGGGATCTGTTCGACCCCGTTTGTTTCGATGCTGCTAAGGCTTTTTTCTTTGTTGTTGTTATTCATGATCTGCTCCGATCACAAAGGCGCGCTCATCGTTTGTGAGCGTCACCTGTCTGGCTAAGGGGATGGCAGCCCTTCCGGCATTGCGGACAAATGTTCGTGACAGGCCAGCCATAGGCCTTGTTGTTGTGTGCCGGACCCTTGCTTACGGAAAACAATGGTCTCGCGCTCCTGGCTGAAGTGTTGCTCCCCTTGCATGCGCAGCTCGGTGGCGACGTCATGAATAAATACCGCGGTGTCCCCCTGCAAGCTGACAAACGCGTTGCTCGAAGTGCAGGACAGCACCTCGAAGCCATCCTCGCGGCGCCAGCTGTCCCACAGCGCCTGGTAGGCGTCGCGGGACAGCAGGGGCTGGGCGAGGGTGTAGAAGACGAAGCTGGCGTCAAAGCTGAACGCCCCGAAGTAGGCTTCGCGATCGTTACGGGCAAAGGCCGCCACCAGGTCGGCGGCGGCTTTGAGGACCTGCTCGCGTTCGTTCATGGCCGGGCCTCAGCGACGCGCTACGCCCGGCAGTACGCAGAGCATTTCATACAGCAGGTTGGCGCCCAGCAGCGAGGTGTTACCGGTGGTGTCATACGGCGGCGAGACTTCTACCAGATCGCAGCCGACCAGGTCGAGACCCTGGCAACCACGGACGATCTCGATCGCCTGGATGGTGGTCAGGCCGCCGATTTCCGGGGTGCCGGTGCCTGGCGCCCAGGCCGGGTCGATGCCGTCGATATCGAAGCTCAGGTACACCGGGCCGTCACCGACCTTCGCCCGGACTTCGGCCATCAGCGGTTCCAGCGACTTGTGCCAGCATTCTTCGGCCTGCACCACGCGGAAACCCTGCTTGCGGCTCCAGTTGAAGTCTTCGGCGGTGTAGCCCTGGGCGCGCAGGCCGATCTGCACCACGCGGTCGCAGTCCAGCAGGCCTTCTTCGACGGCGCGGCGGAAGGTGGTGCCGTGGGCGATCTTCTCGCCGAACATGTGGTCGTTGACATCGGCGTGGGCGTCGATGTGCACCAGGCCGACCTTGCCGTGTTTCTTGTGGATAGCCCGCAGGATCGGCAGGGTGATGGTGTGGTCGCCGCCCAGGGTCAGCGGGATTACGTTGTGCTCGAGGATACCGTCGTAGGCTTCTTCGATGATGCGCACGGCGTCCAGCAGGTTGAAGGTGTTGATGGCTACGTCGCCGATGTCGGCCACGTTCAGCGAGTCGAAGGGCGCTGCACCGGTGGCCATGTTGTACGGACGGATCATCACCGATTCGGCGCGGATCTCACGGGGCCCGAAGCGGGTGCCGGCACGCAGCGAGGTGCCGATGTCCAGCGGGACGCCGACAAAGGCGGCATCCAGGCCGGCCGGGGTAGGCACATGGGGAAGACGCATCATGGTGGCGATGCCGCCGAAGCGCGGCATTTCGTTGCCGCCCAGTGGTTGGTGGAGAATCTTGTCCACGGGATTGGCCTCATCGTTGTTTTATTTATGGGGTTTTCAGCGCAGCAACGGGTGCCGGCGAAACCGAGTGGGGCCGATTCTGCGAAATGTAGTGGGCGGGAAGAATCGCTACGGGCAAATACTTAGTTCAGATTTTTCTAAACTAATGGCGGCGCTAGAGGATAGACTTCGC
>NZ_JACNAC010000054.1:0-43751 GCF_017349775.1 Pseudomonas sp. GW460-12-10-14-TSB1 | reverse complement strand
AGATCGCTGCTAAACGAAAGGGGGGCAGCTGTACGCAGGTTAGCAGGCCGATCACATTGGAAACCGGCGCACCCGAAGGTGCCCTGCGCACAGCCACCATGACGTGCTGACTCAGTCAGACGGTAGGTGACGCTATACGCCCAATGCGATGTTTCGAGCTGCTAAACCCGATCACTGATTCAGCAGTGACAGGCCGAGCCTAGGCAGCAGGTTTGGCAGGCGCAAGCGGGTTAGAGTTTCTAGGAAAAGTCGTTCAATAGAAAGCGAAGAGCCTTACGTCGATGGGGTGAAAATGGACGCGTTCGCCCTCATCGTTTTGCGTTCACCGCCTAAATATCCACCAGCGCCAGCTGCCCGGCGCCCAGCACCGCGACATACAGCAACCCACCGACCAGGGTCACATTGGCGACAAAAATATTGCGAACCATGACCCGTACGTTTTTCGGTCCAGGTACTGTCCAGAAACGCACGAACATGAGCGAGACAAAGGCGACAAACAGCGCCAGTACTACAGCTGTTACCCGGGCATAGATACCGAACACCAGGCTGATCGCGCCCAGGATCTCGAACAGGCCGGTCAGCCATTCAACCACCGCGGGAAAGGGCAGGTGCAGAGACTCGATCTGTTTCATCTCGTCCGGATCCAGGCGCAGTTTGTCAAAAGCGCTCACCACAAACAGGGTGGCTAGCAGGCAGCGGGCTACCAGCAGGGCAAAATCTTCGATGCCGATCATCGCTCTATTCTCAATAAAAACAGGTTGGTTTTTTCACACGCGCAAAGCACCGGTTGCGCAACGTTCCAGGCGCAATGCATCGCTCGCTCAATCATCAAGGGGGACATGCACGGGCCGCGTGGCGTTGGCCCATAGGGCAAGTAGAGAAGCGCGAAGGGCAGGGGTAGCCTTTCGCGCTGGAGCGATCAGCCGCGCTGCGAGTCCAACTGCTCATTGTTGGTCACAACGGCCTGGGCCTTGAGGTAACTCTCGATCAACAACTGATAGTGCGGGAACACCGCGCTGTAGGCGCCGGCAAACTGCTCGGCGTCGCTGCGATGCCAGGTCTGCTGCACTTCGGCACAGACGGATGCGGTGTCCATCGGCACTACGCCGGCCTGGACCACGCGCGCCAGGGTGATTTCCTGGGCCATCTTGGAGTAGGTGCCGGAGGCGTCGATCACTGCGAACACTTGGTAGCCGTCATGCACGGCGGCGATGCTGGGGAACGCCATGCACACGCTGGTGATGGTGCCGGCGATGATCAGTTGCTTCTTGCCGGTCGCCTTGACCGCGGCAACGAACTCCGGATTGTCCCAGGCGTTGATTTCACCCTTGCGCGCCACGTACTGCGCGTGTGGCGCGGACTCGTGGATTTCCGGGATCAGCGGGCCGTTAGGTCCTTGCGGGACCGAAGCGGTGGTGATGACCGGAATCTTCGCCAGGGTGGCGAGCTTGGCCAGCGTCGTCGCGTTGGCACGCAACTCGGTCATCGGCATGTCCTTCACCGTCTGAAACAGACCGCTCTGGTGATCGATCAGCAGCATGGCTGCGTTGGCAGGATCGATTTTCGGGGTCTGGCCGTTGAAGTTGGCTGGAGCACTCATTTCTATTTCCTCATTTGGTGGGATCGTCCGTGAGTTTCGGGCTATGCCCGATTCGGTCCGCGCGTCCTGCGTAGACCACCATTGCAAACAGTCGGGCCGGGTTTGGGCGAATAGCCAGGTCGCCGGTGAACGCTCCGAAGCCTTGAGTTGAAACTTCGTTGGCGCCTGTCCAGGCAGGTTATCCGCGTGCCTTGGTAATGGCTTTTTCCAGTGTTCGATCAACCAGCCAGCGCATCAGCGTGCTGGTTTTCCGAGCTAGGGCACGGGTCAACCGGGCCTTGAATCCGGGGGTAATCATGAATTCGCGCCGTCGCACGCCATTGAGTATTCCGGCCACGGCCTTTTCGACGGGAAGTACACCGGCAAACTGGTTGAGCACTTCGGTAATTGGGCTGCCGTGCTGTCGCTCATAAGCCAACAGGGGAGTACTGATTTCACCCGGGCACACCACGGATACATCAATCCCGAGCAACTTCTGTTCAATCCTTAATACTTCCGCCAGCCCGACAACACCGAACTTCGATGCGGCATAGGCAGACTGGGTATAACTGCCAACAACGCCTGCCAATGAAGCCACCAACACCAGATGACCATTGGCTTGCATATGCTTGAGCGCTGCAGCGGAGAAGTTGCGGCTGCCCAGCAGGTTGATGCGCACCACTGTTTCAAAGACTTCGGCAGCAAGTTCCGTAAAGAGAGCGGTACGCAGTATGCCGGCAGAGTTGAAGGCCAAGTCCGGCCTGCCTACATAGATAGCCGCTTCGTCCATCGCCGACAGCATGGCAGCGCTATTGCTGACATCCACAGAATAAGCTTCGACGACTTGCCCCAGCCTGGAACAACCGAGCCGTAGTTCTGCCAACAGGCTCTGTTCAATGTTCAAATCGAAAATGGCAATGCTTGTACCTTCATCGATAAGCGCTCGAACTATATGCAAGCCAATGCCGCTGGCGCCTCCGGAGATAAAAGCCACTTGAGGTGCTCCATATAGCCAAGATGCCATGATGCACTCCTGCGTCAGAAACTCACTGGGTGAAGGTGTGTTTTAAGGGCCAAGGAATTAAAAGCGTGAAGTTCAAGAACCACTCACAACCAATCTTTTGCAGTCTGTGGTTTTCAAAAAACCATACTCTGTGATCAGGGCTTGTTACTCACCCAGCACAATGACCTTATCGCAGTTCTCGCCTTGTGCCTGGCACAGCAGTCGATAGACCATGAGCAGGCTCCTGGCATCCAATACACTTGTTACATCACCCTTTTCATCGATGTTTACATTGCTGCCAAAAACAGCAAACCAGACAACCGCATCTTCCTTGGCGTCGGCATCGACAACTAGCGTATGAACCGAGTGGGCTGGCTCGAACAGATAAGAGCCTGCCCTGTTTATCTTGTCCGGATATTCTTTATAGAACCATTCTCCAGAAAGAGTGATAGCGAACACTGGGCCCGTATGGTAGTGCGTGTCGATTGAAAACCCCGGCTTAAGACGATTGCGCACGACCCATAGGTTCTGGTTTAGATCCACCTGCAGAACTTGTAATAAAGAACCATCTGGCAATGTCACCCATGGCAGGTCATCTTCATTCAACAAGATAGCTTCACGAGCACCCTCACGTGTAACAACACCTTGGCTTTGCAAGGCGGCCAATAACTCCAGCACGGGACTATTGCTATCGTTCATAGCGATTCCTTATAAGGGCTTGACACAGGCTGGAAAACCATAACCTACTATTAAATATACAAAGTCTGCTACGTAAATATACGCAGTCTACTGCGGCAGATATTGATAAAACATGAATAGCAATTGACCTTTGACGAACGTTTTTAATCACCCCGCAGGCAAATCAAATGCATTTACTACGAACAGGCGCTATTCATGGTTTCGAAAGACTGGTCTCACACCTGGGCCAAAACCCTACGGTGATGCTACGCGATGCCGGACTTAGTTCGGCCCAGTTACAACAACCCAATACTTTGGTTTCCTATGTAAAGATAGCGTCCCTGCTAGACAGTGCGGCACAGCGTTGTATTGATCCTTATTTTGGATTGCACCTCGCCTCAGAACAGTCTTTTGTCGTCATCGGGGAATTGGCTTTATTAGCCAGCTATCAAGCAAATCTGGAACAGGCCATCGAATATTTTAACCAGCACGTTCACCTGCATTCGAACGGCCTTGCTTTGAAAATACAGATTCGTGACGAGGCCGTAGATGTCTCCGTTCATTTCAGCTTCAACAACGAAAGTGGTTTGTTGCACCTGAGGCAATTAAGTGCAAGACAACTATTCAACGCCATTCGTACCATGATGGAAGGTAATAACCTGAATTTGCACTTGCATTTAAGGCAGGCAAGGCCAGAGGCGCCCCGTTGGGTTGACATCTTTCCAGAGGGTTATCTTCATTTTAATAGCCGGTTCGATGGCGTAAGTTTTCCCAAGCAATGGCTGCAGCGCTCCCCACATATAGATAAAGCGCTCATTCGTGAGTGTCTCGAGCAGCGCACCCGACTCCTGGAGGCCCGTCACCCAAACGATCTGCAATCGCAGGTTCGCCACTTGATTTTCACCCTTCTACCCTATGGCGAATGCAGCATTGGCCGGGTCAGTGCCGCTTTGAACTTGAGTTCGCGGGTATTGCAGAAACGCTTGGCACAAGAAGGTGAGGGTTTCAGGGAATTACTACAGGCCACCCGTTTGGACATGGCCCAGCACCACTTGCTGGATGTCAACTTGAGTATTACCGAAATCGCCCTTTCTCTTGGGTATGCCGAGACAGCCGTATTCAGTCGTCACTTCAAGAAGTGGACTGGCGTATCACCGCGGCAATGGCGTGTGCAACATAAGATTCTATTGGGCTCAACCGAAACGGAGCCATCCTGATGCGCCGCAAAACCATCCAGGCAGAGTGAAAGGTCCACGTAGGGCCGTAACCTTTCTCGTTCTGCGGGGAAGTCATTAAGTCCCTCTGAAGAACATCCTGTCGTTTTAATGGCTGAATTCTCTATCGTCTTATATGCAGGCCTGACTGTTTGGGTTAGAGGCAAAGATTGTGGCTTCCACCGGCATAAGACAAAGCAGTACGGAAAGCAAAAAACCGAGAGCCCTATGAATATATTTATCAACATGAACACCTTTGTCACCGTCGTCGATGCCTTGAGTTTTTCGGAGGCGGCGCGTCGCCTGGGAGCAACGAAATCCCAAGTGAGCCAGCGCATTCAACAGTTGGAAAAACACCTGGGTTGTACCTTGGTCAGTAGAACCCGGCCAATCTCGATAACCGATGCAGGGCAGGTGTATTACACCCAGGCGGTCCATCTTCTACAGGAACTGAAAAATTCCGAGCAGTCAGTCAGGCGCACCGATACTTCTCTCCAGGGGCGTCTATGCATTTCCGCGCCGTTGGCATTCACCCCACGTTACCTGGCGCCGATTTTTTCCAGGTTTGCAAAAAAGCATCCTGACCTGGATATCGACGTACAAAGTACCGATAGTTTTGTCAGTCTTCAGGACCAGCACTTCGACATGGCCATACGTATTGGCCGGCTGGAAGATTCATCGCTAGTGGCAAGAATCATTACGGATAATCATCATCTGATTTGTGCCAGTCCCGAATATCTGGAGAAAAATGGCACACCGCAACATCCAGAAGACCTGCAACTGCATGATGGGTTGATGTACTACAACCGCGAGCCCAATGGTTTCTGGAGGCTCCCGTTTAATGGCCATCAAGAGTCGTTTCGAATCCGCACGCGCTTGCGTACCGACTCAGGACATCAACTGCTGGAAAGCGCCAAGGCGGGTATCGGCCTGGCCATCTTGCCAACCTTTCTGGCCCAAGATGCTTTGCTTTGCGGAGAGTTGATACCGGTGTTGCTGCCTTACTCACCTTCTGGCGGTCATATTTCAGTCGTTTACCGCAAAGCGATAAAAACGCCCCACAAGATACTGGCGCTGGCGCAGTTTCTTGGGGATGAAATCGGCCATCCTGCCCCGTGGGATCGAGCATTGGCAGAGAGAGGACTGCTTTACTGAATGGGCAGGCTTTCCAGCGAAGGCTGTGTGCCGACTCGGTATGCCTATCAGAGTAGGGGATCACGCTCCCCCTAAAAACAAAAAAAGCCGCATGAAATAACTCATGCAGCTTGTGAGGCGCCTCAGGGAACAGCTCAAATATCGAATGGCTTTCCTTTAGGGTCACTATGAAAAGTCCAACTACCTTTGACTTTGAAGGTCGATGCCGTACCAAAGGTATCTTCCATGAACTGGAAGTAGGTAATTTGCCCCTCTTTGACCTTGGCCAAAATAGAGAAAGGGGAGGTCAGGGTTTTACCTACCACCTTGGACTTGTAAGTGAATTTGCCAAAAACGGCAACGCGCTCATCGGAACCGAAGATATCCGTTACTTCAAAGTCCAGGTTGTCCCAATATTGGCCAACGCGAACAAAGGTGCTTAAAAAGGCTTCCGGCCCTTTACCCATGCCAGCCCAAGGCATGATCTGCTTGAGTGCCGGGTTTTCAAAGTTCAAGGAGATATAGGTTGCGTCAGCTGCAACCAGTTTATTGACCATCTCGCTGTTTGTAGTGTTGGCGAGAAAGTCCTGGACCACTTCAATAGGGTTGCGAGACATAACAGGTTCTCCATTGCGCATGAGTTATTCGAAAAACATCCTCTGTCCGGCAGATAAAAAAGTATATAGGCAGAAACGAAAACGGCAGGTTCAGAAAAAAAGAACGACCTGGCGGATGGGCAAGTAGCTGGTATGGGGGGTGAAGGGAAGCTTGAGCTGTATTGGAGCTATAGGTTAAGTGGGGCCGTACAAAGAAACAGAACACATAGTTACCGTTTTCATGGCTATCCGCGTTTCACCCGCCCAATAAAAATAGCAGGACAATTCCCTGCGGCGGAGCTCCATATCCATGTCAAGCGTATACAGAGATAACATAGAACTCGTTTTCGATATCCAAGGCCAGGGTCCCGATCTTTTACTGATTGCCGGCACTGCGGCCGATCGTACGCTCTGGTCCCTGGTGCGCGCCGATCTGGCAAAACACTTCAGGACCATTGCCTTCGACAATCGCGACTCTGGAGAAAGCAGCCTCTGCCCCACTGGCTACGCGCTTCAAGATCTCGCCAAAGATGCTCGTGCCGTCCTGGATGCAGCAGGATCTTCACAGGCGCATGTCATGGGCCATTCGCTGGGCGGCATGATCGCGCAGGAACTGGCCCTCCTGGCCCCACAGCGCGTTGCCAGCCTTACCCTGGTCAATACCACGTCAAGGTTGGGGACTTATACGCAAACAGTCATTTCCATGGCTCTTGCATGGTGTCATGCCATAAAGGATCAGGAACTCCTGGTGAAGTCGCTGTACTTCCTGGCCCTGGGCGAGGACTCCATTCACGGTGGAGCGCTGAGCCAGGTAGCCGCCTCTCTTGCGGAAGGGGGGCCAGGGCAGCCTCGGGAAGCGCTGGTTCGTCAGTGGGAGATTGACCTGACCGTCGATATCTACAATCGCCTGAAGCACATCACTACCCCGACACATATCCTCTGGGGCGCGCAGGATAAGCTCATACCTGAAATCCATCAGTTCGAGATGCTCGACAACATCATGGGCTCAAGCTACACACGCCTTGAGCATTCAGGGCATTGCCCGATGATCGAGACACCTGTCAATTTCGTGGAGAACACACTGCAGTTCCTGCTGGGGCACTGAGCCAGAATTGATGGAGCCTGAGGTAAACGGGCGCCATCAATTTACAGATCGTCTGCTTGGCCAATGGCTATTTAGCGGCCTGCTCGACAAACGCATCCGTCTCCAGACCTGCACCTGCGTATGGCTAGGCTGGCGGATGGGGGAGGAATATTCCAGGCATTAAAAAGCCGGCTTGTGGCCGGCTTCTCGGGGACTGGCTTGGTTCATTTTTGGTAAACCGCACCAGCCTGCAAAACGTACACCCAGCTCTTGCGGCTGGCTGTGGGACTTGGCGAGAAAATCATCTGCCGCGTCGGGCGGATCTGACCGGTTGAACAGGTCGATGCGCAAAGGTGGGGCGCAGCATACTGATATTCGAGGAGAATTCCCAGCGGGAAACGCTCTCCAGAGCCTTTGGCGAGGCAGAAAAGTACAGATGTTTTGTATCTGGGGGCGTTGTTGAGGGGAGTACGTGCAAGCCCGTTTCCAACAGGCACAAAAAAGCCCCGGCTTGGCGGGGCTTTTTATTGAAGGGGTGCTTAGCCTTTGTAGGCGGCAACCGACTTCGTGATCGCGGCGCGGGCGGCGTCTGCGCCGTCCCAGCCTTCGATCTTCACCCACTTGCCTTTTTCGAGATCCTTGTAGTTCGCGAAGAAGTGCTCGATCTGCTGAATCAGCAGCGCTGGGAGGTCGGTGTATTCCTTCACGTCGACATACAGCTGGGACAGCTTGTCGTGAGGAACAGCGATGACTTTGGCATCGCCGCCGCCGTCGTCGGTCATGTTCAGGATGCCGACCGGACGGGCGCGGATCACCGAGCCTGGAGCAACCGGGTAAGGAGTGACTACCAGCACGTCGAGGGGGTCGCCGTCGTCGGCCAGGGTGTTCGGGATGTAGCCGTAGTTGGCCGGGTAGAACATCGGGGTGGCCATGAAACGGTCAACGAACAGGCAGTCGCTGTCTTTGTCGATTTCGTATTTGATCGGCGCATGGTTGGCCGGAATCTCGATTGCGACGTAGATGTCGTTCGGCAGGTCTTTGCCAGCCGGAATCTTGCTGTAGCTCATTGGGCGATGCCCCCGTTAGTTGACCAAAATGTCTTGGCCGGATTGACCAAAAAGTGGCGGCGATTATAGGCATATTCCAAGGGCTGTGCCACGTACCGAAGGACGTATGGACGCCTTGGGCCTACCGCCGCAAACCCTGTGCAGAAGCGGCTAGCGACGCTCGATTGCTTGCGAAAAGAAGAGTCGCTGCAACGGGTTTAGTTCAGAGGCGCACGTCAGGAATGGCGATTATTTCGCCTGCGGACGTGTTCCGGTAGGACGCCTCAATGTTGCTGGTAGTGCGGGTCGCTGGCCTGCAGTTGCTGGAGCCGGGCCAGGGGATTCTGCCGGTAAAACAGCTGCAGTTGCTCGTAGACCTTCGGATAGGCTTCGTGGAGCAGGTCCGGGGCGCTGAAGAAGTATTCGCTGGTGACGGCGAAGAATTCCGCGGGGTTTTCCGCGGCATAGGGATCGATGGCGGTTTCGGCGTCCGGGTTGTGGTCGAGCTGGTGGTTGAGGTCGTCGTAGGCCGCTTGCATCACCTGCGCCCAGTCGCTGATGCGCATGTCGCTGTGCAGCGGCGGCAGGCCGTTGGCATCGCCATTGAGCATGTCCAGCTTGTGCGCCAGTTCGTGGATCACCAGGTTATAGGCTTCCCAGCCGCCGCTGGCGAGCACGCCGGGCCAGGCCAGGATGATCGGGCCCTGTTGCCAGGCTTCACCGCTGTGTTCGCCGTCCCATTCATGTTCGACGCCGCTGGCATCGCGATGGCGCTGGGGGCTGAGGAAGTCGTCGGGGTAGAGGACGATCTCGTGAAAGCCCTGGTACCAGTTCAAATCCCCCAGGTGCAGCAGCGGTAGCTGGGCCTGGGTGGCCAGCAGCAGGCGCTCGAACTGGTGCAGTTCGACCCCGGGCAGGGCGCTCAGGTGCTTGTCGTCGAGAAACAGTACGCTGGTTTCCCGCAGCCACTGGTCCTCGGCAGCGCTCAGGCCATCAAGGAAGGGCAGGTGCTGGCGCACCCGTTGCCACATTTCATCGGCAATCGGGTGCTTGGCCAGCCGACGCCGGCGGCGCCAGGTGCTGAGGGGCCACATACCGATCAGTGGCTTTCGGCCTTTGCTGCCGAGCGGCCCAGGCGGCTGCGCACCACGCCGATGATCATCGGCACTAGCGACAGCAGGATGATGCCCACTACCAGCAGCGACAGGTTTTTCTTGATGAACGGCACGTTGCCGAAGAAGTAGCCCAGGGTCACCAGGCCGCCGACCCAGAGGATGGTACCGGCCACGCTGAAGGCGAAGAAGCGTGGGTAAGGCATCTTGGCCACGCCGGCGACGAAGGGGGCGAAGGTGCGGATGATCGGCAGGAAACGCGCCAGGGTCACGGTTTTACCGCCGTGACGGTCGTAGAAGTCGTGGGTCTTTTGCAGGTAGTCGCGGCGGAAGATCTTCGAGTTCGGGTTGCTGAACAATCGCTCGCCGGCCGTTCGCCCGATGATGTAGTTGGTGCTGTCGCCGAGGATTGCCGCCAGCATCAGCAGGCCGCCGAGCAGTACCGGGTCCATGGCGCCACCGGCGGCGACCGCGCCGGCAATGAACAGCAGGGAATCGCCAGGCAGGAATGGCGTCACCACCAGGCCGGTTTCGCAGAAAATCACCAGGAACAGGATGGCGTAGATCCATGGCCCGTAGTTGGTCACCAACATGTCGAGATAAACGTCGAGATGGAGGATGAGGTCGATCGGGTTGAAATCCATTAGGGCACCTGTGGTGACGGTCCGACTCTGCGGGCCTGTGCGATGACTGGGGGCAAAAACTTACAGCTGGCGCAGATTCATCTTACGCCCCGAAAAGGTCGGCATTATAAGACCTGATATGTGAAATAGGCGTTGAGTTTGTAGCGAGGAATGTCTTGGCGGCGCTGACTGGCCAGAGGCGAAAGATCGTGACCTTCGGCAGCGTCTTCCCAGGTGCTGTCGAAGGTTGTGATCAGGCTGTTTCAGATGGGGCTTAGTCGTCGCTGATCGGCAATATGTAGTTCTTGAACTCGGTATCTTCGCGAAAACCGATGGATTCATAGGTTTTCTGCGCCACTTCGTTGTCACTGCTGGTGGAGACACGCATGCGCACGGCATGGGTGTCCTTGGCCATTTTCTTCGCGGTGCGAATCAGGTTGTCGGCCACCAGCTGGCGGCGAGCGTCTTCGGCGACATAGATGTCGTTGAGGATCCATACGCGCTTGAGGGACAGGGAGGAGAAGCTGGGGTAGAGCTGGCAGAAACCCAGGAGCTTCTTGTCGTCATCGTCGGGCAGGGCCAGGTAGATCACCGATTCCTTGCGGCGCAGGCGCTTTTCCAGGAAAGCCCGGGACGAGTCCGGAAAAGGCAGGGCGCCATAGAACTCGCGGTATTTGACGAACAGGGGCGTTAACAGATCCAGGTGTTCGAGGGTCGCTTGAGTAATCCGCATGGTTGTCCTCAACTTCAAATGGATACGACGGCAAACGGTTCATTACTCGGGCAGCCGTGTTTCGATGCTGCCTAAAGCGTGGAAAAAGCGCAATCGTCTCGAAAAATCACGGCTTTGCCGGCCCCAGCAGGAAATTGCCCTTGAGCGTGTCGGGTGCATCGCTGTCCAGGGTGTTCACCTGGGCCTCGTCCTTCAGGTTGACCCCCGAGAGCTGCCGTCTGCAGGCCTCGCGCATCAGGTACAGCAAACGGTGGGCCGCCATGCCGTAGCTCAGGCCCTCCAGGCGCACGTTGGAGATGCAGTTGCGATAGGCATCGGTGAGCCCGACCTTCGGGTTATAGGTGAAATACAGCCCCAGGCTGTCCGGTGAGCTGAGGCCTGGGCGTTCGCCGATCAGGATCACGGTCATTTTCGCGCCGAGCAGCTCGCCGATTTCGTCGGCCACCGCCACCCGGCCCTGTTCCACCAGGATGACCGGCGACAGCGACCAGCCCTCGGCCTCGGTCTGTTCTTCAAGACGGGCGAGAAACGGCAGGGTATGGCGATGCACCGCCAGGGCCGACAAACCGTCCGCCACCACCACCGCCAGATCGACGCCGCCCGGGTTGGCCGATGCGTGATCGCGCAGGGCCTGGGCCGACTCATCGCTGAGCTTGCGCCCCAGGTCCGGGCGTTGCAGGTAGCTGTGGCGATCGCTGGCGGCGCTGTGCAGCAGCAGGCTGCCGCGGCCGCGTTCGGCCAGTTGGCTGCTCAGCCCGGCATGGTCGAAGGGCAGGTGCACCGCATCGCGGGCCTGGGCGTGGGCGAACTGGAAGTCCAGCTGGGCGCCGGTGGGCAGGCTGGTACCGGTGCGGCCCAGGGCGATACGCGCCGGGGTCAGGCGGCGCAGCTCCAGCCAGGGGTTCTGGCTGTCGGTCGGGTGTTTGTCCATAAGCCTGTCCTTACTGAAGCTGTGCCAGTGCCTGGCGGAAGGCCGGCGGCAGGTTGTGGCCGAACTGCACCTTGCCGTCGGGCTGGGTGAAGATGCCGGTTTTCGCCAGCCACTGCTCGAACTCCGGCGCCGGTTTCAGGCCCAGGGTCTGGCGGGCGTAGAGTGCGTCATGAAAGGAGGTGGTCTGGTAGTTGAGCATGATGTCGTCGGAGCCGGGGATGCCCATGATGAAGTTGATCCCGGCCACGCCCAGCAGGGTCAGCAGGGTGTCCATGTCATCCTGGTCGGCTTCGGCGTGGTTGGTGTAGCAGATGTCGCAGCCCATGGGCACGCCCAGCAGCTTGCCGCAGAAGTGGTCTTCCAGGCCGGCGCGGATGATCTGCTTGCCGTTGTACAGGTACTCCGGGCCGATGAAACCGACCACGGTGTTCACCAGGAACGGCTTGAAGTGCCGGGCCACGGCGTAGGCGCGGGTTTCGCAGGTCTGCTGGTCGACGCCGAAGTGGGCGTTGGCCGACAGCGCGCTGCCCTGGCCGGTCTCGAAATACATCAGGTTCTGCCCCAGGGTGCCGCGCTTGAGGCTCAGGCCGGCCTCGTAGCCTTCCTGCAGGACATTGAGGTTGATGCCGAAGCTGGCGTTGGCCGCCTCGGTGCCGGCGATCGACTGGAATACCAGGTCCAGCGGCACGCCACGGTTGATCGCCTCGATGGAGGTGGTGACGTGGGTCAGTACGCAGGCCTGGGTGGGGATTTCATAGCGCTGGATGATCGCGTCGAGCATTTCCAGCAGGGCGCAGATCGAGGCGATGCTGTCGGTGGCCGGGTTGATGCCGATCATGGCGTCGCCGTTGCCGTAGAGCAGGCCGTCGAGAATGCTCGCGGCGATGCCCGCCGGTTCGTCGGTCGGGTGGTTGGGCTGCAGGCGGGTCGACAGGCGGCCGCGCAGGCCCAGGGTGCCGCGGAACCGGGTGACCACGCGGATCTTCTGCGCCACCAGCACCAGGTCCTGGACACGCATGATCTTCGACACGGCGGCGGCCATTTCCGGGGTCAGCCCGGGTGCCAGGGCACGCAGGCTCTGTTCGTCGGCGGCGTCGCTGAGCAGCCAGTCGCGGAAACCGCCGACCGTGAGGTGGCTGACGGTGGCGAAGGCGGCTTTGTCGTGGGTGTCGATGATCAACCGGGTGACTTCATCGGTTTCGTAGGGAATCAGCGCTTCTTCGAGGAAATGCTTGAGCGGAATGTCCGCCAGGGTCATTTGCGCGGCGACCCGCTCGCCGTCGTTGAGGGCGGCGACGCCGGCCAGGAAGTCCCCGGAGCGTGCCGGGCTGGCCTTGGCCATGACGTCCTTGAGGCTGTCGAAGCGGTAGGTCTGGGCGCCGACGGTGTGGGCGAAACTTGCCATACAGGTTCTCCTATGACGACGCAGGGAACCGGTCCCTACAGGCTGTGTGAAAACTGCTGCGTTCGGCAATCCTGCGTTAAAAACAGGCTCGGAATGCTCATTTAGGCCCCTAAACTCCGCTTCCTCGCCTGTTTTTGCCTTGTCTTGCCTTCACTCGCGACGTTTTCACACCGCCTGATTGCGTCGAGGTTTTCGGCGGTTAGTGCAAGGCTTCTTCAGCTTTCTGAATGGCCGCGAATTCTTCTTCGGGCGTGCCTGCTACCAAGTGATGCCGACTGTAGAAAGCAAAGTAAGCAATTAATACTCCATAGATGATCGCGGCGCCAATGACCACCCGCGGATCCACCAGGAAGCCCGCCACCACGGCGATGCAGGCCAGTACCAGGGCCACGCCGGAGGTGAAGATGCCGCCCGGGGTGCGGTACGGACGATCCATTTTGGGGCGACGGATGCGCAGGGTGATGTGCGCGGCCATCATCAGCACGTAGGAAATGGTCGCGCCGAACACCGCCACCAGGATCAGTAGGTCGCCCTGGCCGGTCAGCGACAGGCCGAAACCGATGATCCCGGGGATAACCAGCGCCAGGACCGGTGCCTTGCTCTTGTTGGTTTCCGACAGCTTGCGCGGCAGGTAGCCGGCGCGGGACAGGGCGAAAATCTGCCGCGAGTAGGCGTAGATGATCGAGAAGAAACTGGCGATCAAGCCGGCCAGGCCCACCAGGTTGACGAAGCTACCCATCCAGGTCGAACCGCCGTAGGCCTTGGCCAGGGCTTCCACCAGCGGGTTGCCCGAGGTCAGCAGGGCGTTGGCCCCTGCGCCGCCCGGGCCGATCACCAGGATCAGCAGGGCGAAGCTCAGCAGCACCAGCATGGCGCCGATCAGGCCGCGCGGCAGGTCGCGTTTGGGGTTCTTGGTTTCTTCCGCAGCCAGCGGTACGCCTTCGACTGCCAGGAAGAACCAGATAGCGTAGGGAATCGCCGCCCACACACCGACATAACCGAACGGCAGGAAGCTGCTGGCGCCCACGGCCTCGGTGACCGGGATGTCCAGCAGGTTGGCGACGGAGAAGTGCGGCACCATCGCCACCAGGAACACGCCCAGGGCCAGGGCGGCGACTGCGGTGATGATGAACATCAGCTTCAGCGCCTCGCCGACCCCGAAGATGTGGATGGCGATGAACACGATGTAGAACACTAGGTAGATCATCCAGCCGCCGATCCCGAACAGTGACTGGCAATAGGCGCCGATAAACACCGCGATCGCCGCGGGGGCAATGGCGTATTCGATGAGGATCGCGGTACCGGTGAGGAAGCCGCCCCAGGGACCGAAGGCGCTGCGGGCAAAACCGTAGCCGCCGCCGGCGGTGGGGATCATCGAGGACAGTTCGGCCAGGGAAAAGCACATGCACAGGTACATGGTGGCCATCAGCAAGGTGGCGAGGAACATGCCGCCCCAGCCGCCCTGGGCCAGGCCGAAGTTCCAGCCGGCATAGTCGCCGGAGATGACGTAGGCCACACCCAGGCCCACCAGCAGGACCCAGCCTGCCGCGCCTTTTTTCAGTTCGCGTTGTTGGAAATAGTCGGAGCCGACTTTTTCAAAGTCGACGGAAGAGCCAGCCGACTGCACGCCGGTATGTTCGCTAGGCATAAGGGTTCACCTGTTCTTATTGTTGTGCCCGGTCGGCAGACCGGATCGGTGTTGCAAGGCGATGGTGTGTTTTGCCTTGAGGCCGTCATCGCGAGGTTGTTCGCGACCAGCCCCCAAGGGTGAAGCCGCACTGGCGGCTCCACCCTTGTCCCTGGCTTTATTGGCTTTAGAAGAAGCCCAGCGGATTGATGTCGTAGCTCACCAGCAGGTTTTTGGTTTGCTGGTAGTGGTCGAGCATCATCTTGTGGGTTTCACGGCCGACGCCGGACTTCTTGTAACCGCCGAACGCCGCGTGGGCGGGGTACAGGTGGTAGCAGTTGGTCCACACACGACCGGCCTTGATTGCCCGGCCCATGCGGTAGGCGCGGTTGATGTCGCGGGTCCAGAGGCCGGCGCCGAGGCCGAACTCGGTGTCGTTGGCGATGGCCAGGGCTTCGGCTTCGTCCTTGAAGGTGGTGATGCTCACCACCGGGCCGAAGATTTCTTCCTGGAACACGCGCATCTTGTTGTTGCCCTTGAGCAGGGTCGGCTGGATGTAATAACCGCTGGCCAGGTTGCCCTCGAGTTTTTCCACCTTGCCGCCGGTCAGCAGCTGCGCGCCTTCGCCCTTGGCGATTTCCAGGTACGAGAGGATCTTGTCGAACTGCTGCTCGGATGCCTGGGCACCGACCATGGTGTCGGTATCCAGCGGGTCGCCGCGCTTGATCTGCTCGACCTTTTTCATCACCACTTGCATGAACTCGTCGTAGATCGACTCTTCCACCAGGGCGCGGGACGGGCAGGTGCAGACTTCGCCCTGGTTGAAGAACGCCAGCACCAGGCCTTCGGCGGCCTTTTCAATGAAGCTCGGTTCGGCCTGCATGATGTCGGCGAAGAAGATGTTCGGCGACTTGCCGCCCAGTTCCACGGTGGACGGGATGATGTTCTCGGCGGCGCATTTCATGATATGCGAGCCCACCGGGGTCGAACCGGTGAAGGCGATCTTGGCGATGCGCTTGCTGGTGGCCAGGGCTTCGCCCGCTTCCTTGCCGAAACCTTGCACCACGTTGAGCACGCCCGGCGGCAGCAGGTCGCCGATCAGTTCCATCAGTACGCAGATGCCCAGCGGGGTCTGCTCGGCCGGCTTGAGTACCACGCAGTTACCGGCGGCCAGGGCGGGCGCGAGTTTCCAGGCGGCCATCAGCAGCGGGAAGTTCCACGGGATGATCTGCCCGACCACGCCCAGCGGTTCGTGAATGTGATAGGCCACGGTGTTGCCGTCGATTTCCGCGGCGCTGCCTTCCTGGGCCCGCAGGCAGCCAGCGAAGTAGCGGAAGTGGTCGGCGGCCAGGGGGATGTCGGCGTTGAGGGTTTCCCGCACGGCCTTGCCGTTGTCCCAGGTTTCGGTGATGGCCAGCAGTTCGAGGTTCTGCTCGATACGGTCGGCAATTTTCAGCAGGATCAGCGAGCGGGCCTGTGCCGAGGTGGCACCCCAGGCATCGGCGGCGGCATGGGCGGCGTCCAGGGCTTTCTCGATGTCTTCGGCAGTGGAACGCGGGAACTCGGCGATCGGTTGGCCGTTTACTGGCGAGGTATTGGTGAAGTACTGACCTTTGACAGGCGCGACGAATTCGCCGCCGATGTAGTTACCGTATTTGCTCTTGAACGAAACGATAGCGCCTTCAGTACCGGGGTGTGCATAACGCATGGTGGGTATCTCCTGGCTTTTGTGCTTATTGGGAGGACGCGCTGTTGCGCTTGTAAAAGCGTAGAGCAAAGCCCGGGCCACTGCGTTACGGGCCAGGTAAATCAAGGGTTTGCGGATGTTTCAGCGGCCGTGCACCGAGTGTCTGTGGCAGTTGTGGCACAGCACGGGTGACACTTTGTACCGCTTATGGCACAGCCCGTGACTCATTGGTCGAAGTGGCATTGCAATGCATCCATGGCTGGAGGATGCTGGGCTTCGCCTTGATCTGAATCGCTTGATGCAGCCGTCGCAGCCGTCAGCGCAGCAGGAGAACAATAAGAAATGCACAGCAATCACCTCACCCGGCACGCCCAGCAAGTGCTGACCGTGACCCAAGGCAAGGCCCATCTGCAGGGGCCTGGCAGCGATCCTTCCATCGCCCGTTCCTGGCTGCGGTGCCTGGAGGATTATCACCTCGACCCGGCCCTGAGTATGGCGCCCACCGTGCTCGAGCATGGCCGCCTGCTGGAAAGCCGCGAACGCCTGCAGCAGGTGCTGCAGATCGCCGGCAACGAGATGACCAGCCTGCACCAGCAGCTGTCCGGTGCCGGCCATGCGGTGTTGCTGACCGACGCCCGCGGGGTGATCCTCAACTGCGTCACCGCGCCCACCGAGCGCAAGATTTTCGAGCGCGCCGGGCTCTGGCTCGGCGCCGACTGGAGCGAGGCCTGCGAGGGCACCAACGGCATTGGCACCTGCCTGGTGGAGCGCCAGTCCCTGACCATCCACCAGGACGAACATTTCCGCGGCCGTCACACCGGTCTGACCTGCTCGGCCAGCCCGGTGTTCGACCCCCACGGCGAACTGCTGGCGGTGCTCGATGTTTCCTCGGCGCGTCCGGATGTGTCGCGGCAGAGCCAGTTCCACACCATGGCCCTGGTCAATCTCTCGGCGAAGATGATCGAGAGCTGCTATTTCCTGCGCTATTTCGACAATCAATGGTTGCTGCGTTTCCACCTGCAGGCCGAGTCCGTCGGCTTGTTCAGCGAAGGCTTGCTGGCGTTCGACGGGGAAGGGCGGATCAGCGCGGTGAACCAGAGCGCCTTGAACTTGCTGGGGCATATTCGCGGCGGCTTGTTGGGCAAACCGGTGGAAGCCTTTTTCGACTGCTCGCTGGACGAGCTGCTGGGCCGCGCCAGTGTCAATGCCAGCGCCAGCTGGCCGCTGCGCACCCGCGATGGTCGGCATCTGTTCGCGGTGTTGCGTGGCCAGCCGCGCAGTGTGCCGAAACCGCTGCCGCCGAGGGCGCTGGTGCTGGAGCGGCCGCGTCTGTCCGGGATCTGCTTGGGCGATGCGGCCCTGCAAGGCGACTTCCGCAAATCCTTGCGGGTGTTCGAGCGCGATGTGCCGTTGCTGATCAATGGCGAGACCGGCTCCGGCAAGGAGGCGTTCGCCAAGGCGGTGCACCAAGCCAGCCAGCGGGCGGAGAAAGCCTTTGTCGCCTTGAACTGCGCGGCGATTCCCGAAAGCCTGATCGAAAGCGAGCTGTTCGGTTATCGCGGTGGCAGCTTCACCGGGGCGCGCAAGGAAGGCATGCGCGGCAAGTTGCAGCAGGCCGATGGCGGTACGCTGTTCCTCGATGAAATCGGCGATATGCCGCTGGCCTTACAGACCCGCTTGTTGCGGGTGCTGGAAGACCGCATGGTGGTGCCTATCGGCGGCGAGCCGCAGGCGGTCAACGTGCGCATCATCAGTGCCACCCACCGAGACCTGCTGGAGCGGGTGCGGGATGGCAGCTTCCGCGAGGATCTGTATTACCGCCTCAATGGCCTGGAAATCAGTTTGCCGGCGCTGCGCGAGCGCAGCGACAAATCCCAGTTGCTGGATTTTCTCCTGGCGGAAGAAGCCGGCGACCAGCAGGTGTCGCTCGACGGCCCGGCGCGCCAGGCCCTGCTGGACTTCCATTGGCCAGGCAACGTGCGGCAACTGCGCAACGTGTTGCGCACCCTGGCGGCGCTCTGCGACCACGGGCGAATCGGCCTGGAGGATATACCGGCGATGATTCGCCAGGGCCGCCCGGCGCCGGTGCCGGCAGCTGCCGAGGAGGCGGGCGAATACCCGCTGGACGATGCCGAACGCCTGGCCTTGCTCAACACCCTGGAGCAACAGCGCTGGCATATGACCCACACCGCCAAGCAGCTGGGGGTGAGCCGCAACACCCTCTATAGAAAGCTGCGCAAGCATGGGATCGCTCGCTAGGCGCGGTACCGCGTTATCGTTCATCGCGAGCAATCGAGCGTCGACCGGCTGCTCCTACAAAGTAATGCGCACCTGTAGGCGCGAAGCTTGCTCGCGATAGGCGGCGGCCGCCGATACATCGGTAACCGCGGTCCAAGCCTCCAGCCGCGTTCGGGCGACTCCCCGGCAAAAGCCCCACAGAACTCGTCATAGCCTCCGGCAGTGGCAACCGTGTGTTCCCCCATCAGCTAAAGAGTGCGATTTGCAGCCCTCTACGCTAACCTGCCTCGATGTTTTACGAGGTCGACTATGCACATTCATATTCTCGGTATTTGCGGCACTTTCATGGGCTCGATGGCGGTTCTGGCCAAAGAGCTGGGCCATCATGTCACCGGCTCCGATGCCAACGTCTACCCGCCGATGAGCACCCAGCTCGAAGCCCAGGGCATCGAGTTGACCCAGGGCTACGACCCGGCCCAGCTTGACCCGGCACCGGACCTGGTGGTGATCGGCAACGCCATGTCCCGCGGCAACCCGGCGGTGGAGTATGTGCTGAACAAGGGCCTGCCCTATGTTTCCGGCCCGCAATGGCTGGCCGACCATGTGCTGCAAGGCCGCTGGGTCCTGGCGGTCGCCGGCACCCACGGCAAGACCACCACCAGCAGCATGCTGGCCTGGGTGCTGGAGCATGCGGGCATGAGCCCGGGCTTCCTGATCGGTGGCGTGCCGCAGAATTTCTCGGTGTCGGCCCGCCTGGGCGGCACACCGTTCTTCGTGATCGAAGCCGATGAATACGACAGCGCCTTCTTCGACAAGCGCTCGAAGTTCGTGCACTACCGTCCGCGCACGGCGATCCTGAACAACCTCGAGTTCGATCACGCAGACATCTTCCCCGATCTGCCGGCTATCGAACGGCAGTTCCACCACCTGGTGCGGACCATCCCGAGCGAAGGCCTGGTCATCCACCCGACCACCGAACCGGCCTTGTTGCGGGTGATCGACATGGGCTGCTGGACCCCGGTGCAAACCACCGGCGCGGGCGGCCAATGGCAGGTCAAGCTGCTCAGCGAAGACGGCTCGAAGTTCGAAGTGATGTTCGAAGGTGAGGCCCAAGGCGTGGTCGAGTGGGACATGACCGGCCAGCACAACGTCGCCAATGCCCTGGCCACCCTGGCCGCGGCGCGCCATGTCGGCGTGGTGCCGGCCATGGGCATCGCCGCGTTGAGTGCGTTCAAGAGCGTCAAGCGGCGGATGGAAAAGGTGGCTGAAGTCCACGGCATCACCATCTACGACGATTTCGCTCACCACCCGACCGCCATCGCCACCACCCTGGACGGCCTGCGCAAGCGCATCGGCGATGCACCGCTGATCGCGATCATCGAACCGCGCTCCAACTCCATGAAGCTCGGCGCTCACCGTGACGGGCTGCCGGAAAGCGTCAACCAGGCCGATCAGGTGGTCTGGTATTCGCCGGCCAACCTCGGCTGGGACCTGGGCGCCACCGCTGCGCTGTGCACCGTGCCATCGATTGTCAGCGATTCGCTGGAGGGCATCATCGAGCGGGTGAAGAGCCAGGCCAAGCCGGGCACCCACGTGGTGATCATGAGCAACGGCGGCTTCGGCGGCCTGCACGGCAAGCTGGCCGAGGCACTGCGATGAACAACGGCCCGGAACGCATCACCCTGGCGATGACTGGCGCCTCGGGCGCCCAGTACGGCCTGCGCCTGCTGGATTGCCTGGTGCGCGAAGACCGTGAAGTGCACTTCCTGATCTCCAAGGCCGCGCAGCTGGTGATGGCGACGGAGACCGACGTGACCCTGCCGTCCAAGCCGCAGACCATGCAGGCCTTCCTCACCGAGTACACCGGTGCGGCGGACGGGCAGATTCGCGTGTATGGCAAGGAAGACTGGATGTCGCCGGTGGCCTCGGGCTCCGGCTCACCGGCGGCGATGGTGGTGGTGCCTTGCTCCACCGGCACCTTGTCGGCCATCGCCACGGGCGCTTGCAACAACCTGATCGAGCGGGCGGCGGACGTCACCCTGAAGGAGCGGCGCCAGTTGATCCTGGTGCCGCGCGAGGCGCCTTACTCCAGCATCCACCTGGAGAACATGCTCAAGCTGTCGAACATGGGGGTGACCATCCTGCCAGCCTCTCCGGGCTTCTATCACCAGCCGCAGACCATCGACGACCTGGTGGATTTTGTCGTGGCGCGGATTCTCAACCTATTGAACATCCCGCAGGACATGTTGCCGCGGTGGGGCGAGCATCATCCGGGCAGCGATGAGTAAGTCGCTGCTGATCCTGCTGGTTGCCCTGCAGCTGGGCGGTTGTGCCACGGCACGTACGCTGAACGCGGCCAAGCCGGGGGCGCCGGTGGTGTATTCCGGGACGCGCCTGGATTGGTATGTGATGCAGGGCGGTTGTTGCCCGATGGACCGCTTCGGGGCTGAAGCGCCGAGCTATCCGGGTGTCGACCTGCCGGCCAGCGCCTTGCTCGACACGCTGCTGTTGCCGCTGTCGGTACTGACGGTACTGGGAGTTGGGTTTCAGGCCACGGGCGGGTTGTAGTTCTTTCGCGGGCAAGTCGGATCGCCGCCCGCTCGCTCCTACAGAAAAGCACATGCTTCTGTAGGAGCGGAGCTTGCCCGCGATGCTTTCTAATGCCCGTTATTTACCCAGCTTGCGCAACTCGTCGGACTCGACGATCCGCACGCCATCCTGCTCTTCCAGTGCCAGGCGCCACATGGCCCGGGCCAGATGGCAGGCTTCGATGCCGTGGTATTTGCCGGGAATCAGCTTGGACAGCGGCCCGGCCAACTGTTCGGCGAGACGCGGTTCGATGCGTTCGCCGAGCAGCAGCGACGGCCGGCAAATGGTCAGTTGCGGCCAGTCCTGGGCCTTCAGCGCCTGTTCCATTTCGCCTTTGACCCGGTTGTAGAAAATCGAGGATTTCGCGTCCGCGCCCAGGGCGCTGATCACTACCAGGTGCCGCGCGCCCATCTCCCGTGCGCGCTTGCCGAAGGCCACCACCAGGTCCAGGTCGACGGCACGGAACGCCTGTTCGGAGCCGGCTTTCTTGAGGGTGGTGCCCAGGCAGCAGAACGCCAGGTCCACCCGGCCGCTGAGTTGCGGCAGGAGTGCCGCCGGATCACCGACCGGGTTTTGCAGGCGTGGGTGTTCGCTCAAGGGGCGCCGGCTGGGCGCCAGTACGCGGGTTACCGTGGGTTCGTTGAGCAGGCGGTCGAGCAAGTGCTCGCCAGTCAGGCCGGTCGCGCCGGCGAGCAAGATATGCTGAGGCGTCAAGTACATAATGTTTCCCCCTTGATACTGTTTCAGCTTAGTTGCTCTTTGCTTCCTTGCTGTCGTTGGCGGCGCTCTGCAGCGCCTTTCGTGCTTGTTGCTTGCGCAGATGCTGCCAGTGCGCCAAGACCCCCTTGGGCGCCCAGATCTGCGGTTCGGAGGCTTCGAAGTTATCCGCCAGTTCGCGTTCGGCCACGGTCGCCCTGGCCAGCTTGAAGGCCTGTTCCAGGTCGTCGGTCTGGTTCAGCGCCTGGGCGAACAGGGCGTCGCCGAAGTAGGTGAAATCGGCCTCTTCCGAGCAGCCGAAGGATACGCGATCGGCCTGCGAAGCGGTCATGATCAGGGTCCGGTCATCCTTGAGCGCGGGAATGAACCCGCCGGAATAACAGGCCGAGATCACGATGATCTTGTCGCGGTTTTTCAGGGGCGCCAGCACCGCGGCCAACTCGTCGGCCGGCAGGTCGGCCAGTTCCAGGCGCGGCTGGTCGAGCACCAGTTCGTGTTCGCTGGTGCCGTGGCTGGTCAGGTAGATGAACAACAGGTCTTCCGGACCGCTGCGTTCGGCCAGGACCTGGACCGCGCGCCGCAGGTTTTCCCGGGTGGCCATGGGGCGGCTGTCGAGGCGGTCGCGGTGGTTGACCAGGCGGATCTGTCCGTAGGCGCCGAAGCGGGTGGCGAGCATGTTGCTGACGTAATCAGCCTCGCGCAGAAACACGCTTTGCTTGCCATCGCCGGCCAGCGTCAGGCTGTAGAGCTCGATGGCGGGCGTCGACGCCGGCACCGCGGCGAGGGCGTCGTCGAGCAGGCGGCCCTGGGCCAGCAGGCCAGTCTCCAGCGGGTCGGGCAACAGCCGGCCGTCAGCATCGCGAACCCGCAGGCCATTGATCCAGTCGCCGCTTTGCACAGTGCCATCGCGCAGCACCAGCGCACCGTGGCCCTGGTAGTTGTCGCCTTCGAAGCCGCCGATATAGAAGCTGCCATCGCTGAGGTTCAGGCGGCCCTGGCCGCTGAAGCGCCAGTCGCTGAAACGGCCGATGTAGTGGCTGCCGTCGACGCCGATCAGTTCACCCTTGCCACTGAGGGCGCCTTCCTTGAACTGACCGATCCAGACATCGCCGTCGGCATTTTCGTAGCGACCCTTGCCGCTGAGCTGGTTCTGTTTGAAGCCGCCGACGTAGAGGTCGCCCTCGGCGCTGCTGAAGGTACCGTTGCCTTCCAGCTGGCCGTCGACGAAGTGGCCGCTGAACTGGTTGCCGCTGGCATCGCTGCGCTGGCCCTCGCCGTTGGGTTTGCCGCGGGAGAACTGGCCCTGGTACTGGCTGCCGTCTTCCAGTTCGAGACGGCCGAGCCCGGAATACAGGTCGGACTTGAATTCGCCGCGGTAGGTCATGCCGCGTTCCTTGAGGGTGCCTTCACCGTCGCGCCGGCCCAGTTTGAAACCGCCGGTGTAGCTGCTGTCCTTGGTGGTCAGGCTACCCTGGCCGTGGAACAGGCCCTGCTGGAATTGTCCGCGGTAGAGCTCGCCATCGCTGCCGTGCCATTCGCCCTGGCCATGCCACTGGCCGCTGTCGAACTGGCCGGCATACCAGCTGCCGTTGGGGTAGTCGATGCGGCCTTGTCCCTGCAGCAACCCGTTGACCACATCGCCGCGGTAGCGGCCACCGTCCGGCAGACGGGCATCGGGAGGCAGCAGCGATTCGCCGTCTCCACATGCGGTGAGCAACAGGGTCAGAGCCAGGGGTACAAGTGGGCGCATAGCGGGATCCGGATAATTAGGGGACCGAGTATGCCGCAGCAACGAGGCTTATATATAGAGAGGCTGCGCGAAACAGCGTGAGCTGTTTCGCATCAGGAAGCTTTCAGACAAAGCAGAGGGACAATGGCTCGGCGATGTAGGCTGGTTTTTCCTGGCCTTCGATTTCAAGTGTGGCGGTGGCCTTGAGCAGCCATTGGCCGGGTTTCTTCTCGGTGACGTCCACCAGGTCGACCTTGAGGCGGACCCTGGAATCGACCTTGACCGGCTGGATGAAACGCACGCTGTCCAGGCCGTAGTTGACCGCCATCTTCAGACCCTCGGGCAGGATCAGGATGTCTTCCATCAGTTTCGGGATCAGCGACAGCGACAGGAAACCGTGGGCAATGGTGCCGCCGAACGGCGTCTGGGCGGCTTTCACCGGGTCTACGTGGATGAACTGGAAGTCACCCGTGGCTTCGGCGAACAGGTTGATACGCTGCTGGTCGATGGTGAGCCATTCGGAACGTCCTAGTTCCTTTCCGACATAATCTTTGAGCTCTGCAACAGGAACATACGGCATTGAGACTCTCCTTGGGTTCATCGGGTTTATCGTTCTAAAGGGTCGGGGGCGTACCCCCTGACAACCCACTGTAGATCATCATGGGGGTTTGCTCCGGTCAACCTTCCATGCTTTTGGCGAATGCCGGTCCATAGCATTCGCGTGCTTATAATGCCCGGCGTTTTTTCGGGGGGGTGAGGGATGTTGTTACGCGGTCTGACATGGCTGGTGCTGTTTCAATTGCTCGGCACGGCGATCAATCATCTGTTGCTGCCGATCCTGCCGGGGCCGATTGTCGGTCTGCTGTTGCTGCTGATCTTCCTGGTGGCGCGCGGCGAAGTGGGCGAGCCACTGAGTCTGGCCGCCTCCAGCCTGCTGCGTTACCTGCCACTGTTGCTGGTGCCGCCCGCGGTGGGCGTGATGGTGTACGCGGCGGATATCGCCGCGGATTTCTGGGCGATAGTCGGCGCGCTGGTGTTGTCGCTGGTGATCTCCATGGCCTTCGTCGGCGTGCTGATGCAACGGCTGGTCAAGCGCCACGGACATCGGGAGGGCAGCCAATGATGCTCGACTGGCAGGGCGCCTGGGCGTCGGTGATCCACCATCCCTTGTTCGGCATCGGCATTACCCTGGGCGCCTATCAACTGGTGCTCGCGGCCTTCGAGAAAACCCGCTGGGTATTTCTGCAACCGGTGCTGGTCTCCATGCTGCTGGTGATCGGCGTGCTGCTGAGCTGTGGCCTGAGCTATGCCGAGTACCGCAAGAGCACGGAGATCCTCAGCATTCTCCTGGGTCCGGCCACGGTGGCGCTGGCCGTACCGCTGTACCTCAACCTGCGGCGGATTCGACAGTTGTTCTGGCCGATATTTACTACGCTGGTGATTGGAGGGGTGGTCGCCACCGGCCTGGGCGTACTGCTGGGGTGGTGGTTCGGTGCCGAGAACATGATCCTGATGACCATGGCGCCGAAATCGGTGACCTCGCCGATCGCCATGCTGGTGGCCGAACAGATTGGCGGTGTCGCAGCGCTGGCTGCGGTATTCGTATTGATCACCGGGGTGATCGGGGCGATTTTCGGCCCGGCCATCCTCAACCGCCTGCAGGTGCATAGCCCGGAAGCCCGAGGCATGGCGCTGGGCATGACGGCTCACGCGGTGGGCACTTCGGTGGCCTTGCAGGAAAGTGATGAGTGCGGTGCTTTCGCGGCGCTGGCGATGAGTCTGATGGGTGTGGCCACGGCGGTCTTCCTGCCGTTGGCGGTGTCGTTGGTGGTTTAAGGAAACCTGTATGAGTCTGGCGCTTTTCCCGCTGAACACAGTGCTGTTCCCCGACTGCATTCTCGATTTGCAGATTTTCGAGGCACGCTACCTGGACATGATCGGTCGCTGCATGAAACAGGGCAGCGGCTTCGGCGTGGTGTGCATCCTTGAAGGCGAAGAGGTGGGCATCGCCCCGGAAGGTTTTGCTCGGGTGGGCTGTGAAGCGCTGATCACCGACTTCCATCAGCAGGACAACGGCCTGCTGGGGATTCGGGTCAAGGGCGGACGGCGTTTTCGGGTGCTGAGCAGCGAAGTGCAGCGCGATCAGTTGCGGGTGGCTGAAGTCGAGTGGCTGAGCGAGGCGCCGGAGCGGCCGCTGCAGGATGAAGATGGGGACCTGATCGCCTTGCTCAAGGCGCTGGCCGAACACCCGATGGTCGAAGCCCTGAACATGGGCACCGAAGCCACCGGCCAGCAGTCGCTGGCCAACCAACTGGCCTACCTGTTGCCGTTCTCCGAACTGGACAAGATCGACCTGCTGCAACTGGACGACCCGCAACAACGCCTGGATGCGATCCAGGCCTTGCTGGACGAATTGCAGGGCGAGCTGTTCGCCTGATCCTTGCAGCTACAAAATCTCAATACGCATAACGCAGCATGGCGTGCGGCAGATGCCTGACCGCCTCGAAACCGAACAGCGCTACCAGCGCCGGCAATACCAGCCACCAGATCTTGGCCGGCATGGGTTCCAGCGGAGTCTGGCGCTGGGCAATCCACAGGCTGGCGGCGCACACGCAGGCGGCAAGCATGGCGCCGGCGAGGATGTCGGAGGGCCAATGCGCGCCCAGGTAAATCCGTGACACGGCAATCGCGGCCGCCGGCAGACAGCCCAGCAGCAGCCAGGTCAGGCGCATGCGCGGCGGCTGGCCGCGACCGGCGAGTACCGCCAGGGTCAGGAACAGGGCGAACGAACCGGAGCTGTGGCCGCTGGGCATGCTGTAGCTGGTCAGCGGATCGGTCAGGACTTCCGGGCGCACGCGGGCGAAGAAGAGTTTGGTACCGGTGTTGGCCAGCGCGGTGCACAACAGCGTGGCGCCCGCGAAAATCGCCTGCCGCCATTGCCGGGCAATCAGCAACAGCAGGGTGACCAGGGCGCTGGCGAACAGCATGGTGCGGAATTCGCCGAACTGGGTGAGTACCACCATCACCTCGTCCATTACCGGGCTGCGGTGCTCCTGGACCAGCGCCATCAGACCCTGGTCGAAATGGTTCAGGTAGGGATAACCGATGAACAGCCCAGCCAGGATCGCCAGGCTGAGGCCCGCCACCAGTGGGCTGGCCTTGCGATGGCGGCGCACGGTGCTGTTGATGCTCAGGCCCAGCAGCAGGGCGATGCTGGCGGCGACTATTCCCGCCTGCGGCCAGAAACCTTCAGGCAGGGGCAGGCGGATCGCCGCGCCCGTGGCCCAGCCCGGCAGCAGGTAGGCGACTGTCCAGCCGGCCGCGGCCAGCAGGCTGACGGCGAAAAAGCGCGGGAACGACATGTCGAACATGCCGGCCACCATCGGCAGCATGGGCCGCAAGGGGCCGATAAAGCGCCCGACCAACAGGCTGGCGATACCGTAACGCTGGAAATAGGCTTCGGCGCCGTTGATCCATTCCGGGTGATGGCGCAGCCCCGGCAAGCGGCGGATGTTCTGGTGAAAACGCCGGCCCAGCAGGTAGGACACCACGTCCCCGAGCAAACCGCCGAAGAAACCCAGCGCCAGGGTTTCACCCAGGGACAGCGCGCCGCTGCCGGCCATCACGGCAATGGCGAACAACAGCACGGTGCCAGGTACGATCAGGCCGGCAATCGCCAGGCATTCGACGCAGGCGACGATGAACACGGCTGCCGCCAGCCATTGAGGGTTCATCGTCAGCCAGCCGGTTATTCCATCGAGCCATTGGCCCATAGGTTTCAACTCCGATTATTCGGTGGTTCAACTGTAGGGACGGGCTTGCTCGCGATAAAACCATCCGCGGGCACGCCGGTTCCTGCGAAAGGGATCAATCGAGCAGCAAATAGTCGCGACCTTCGACCTGCCCGCGACGTAGCGGGTTCCGAGTGCAGTAGGGGGCGTAGGCGGCATCGACAAAGCGGTACATCAAGTGTTCATCGCGGCCGTGGGGAATGCCCAGGCGGGTGGTCTGGATGATGCTGGCGACGGGCGTGCCGACATCCTCGACGAACAGCACTTCATGGTCGAAGCGCTTGGCATCCCACACCGGGACTTTCAGGCCCAGTGCCTTGCACAGCAGGGTCTGGCCGGCGCAGAGCTTCTGCGAGGGGCGCGGCCGGCCGCTGGCGTCGGGATTATTCAGGAGCATCTGCGCCAGGCTGGCGGGGCCCGAGACTTCGTCGACCCAGGGGTAGGCCGACTTGATCAGCACTGCGTTACCCGGGCCCTGGGCGCTGAAGTTCAGCGAGTCGCCACCGCGGGCGTAGTACATATAGATGTGGCCGCCGTCCAGAAACAAAGCCTTACGCTTTTCTGTGTAGCCGAGGGAGGCATGGCTGCCTTTTTCCTCGCAGTAATAGGCTTCTGTTTCGATAATGCGCGCCGACAACCACAGATCGCCGACCCGATGGCGGATGATTTTGCCGAGCAGTTCACGGGCCAGGACCTGGGCGTCTCGATCGAAAAAGCTGTCGGGCAGGGCCTTGGGCGGCGTCGGAGTGGACAGAATGGACATGGTTGCCAGGAGCGATGACGGGAATTGGGTCGGAATGATATCAATTCCAGGCTTAATTCAGGCTGAACGAGAGGTATTTGCCGTCCATTTCGACCATCCGCCCGTGACCGCTGTCCGTGGACCGGCGCGACAGCTATAATCAGCCGCTTTCCTCTTTGCCAAGACCACAGCAGACCATGACTGAGTCCGTTCTTGACTACATGACCCGTTTGGGTCGCGCTGCCCGCGACGCGTCGCGGGTAATCGCCCGTGCCACCACTGCGCAGAAAAACCGCGCATTGCTGGCGGCTGCCGATGCATTGGACGCTGCTCGCCCCGAGCTGAGTGCGGCCAATGAGCAGGACCTGGCCAACGGCCGGGCCAATGGTCTGGAACCGGCATTGCTCGATCGTCTGGCGCTGACCCCGGTGCGTATCGACGAAATGATCGAAGGCCTGCGTCAGGTGGCCAAGCTGCCTGACCCCATCGGTGAAATCCGCGATATGCGCTACCTGCCTTCGGGCATCCAGGTCGGCAAGATGCGCGTGCCCCTGGGCGTGATCGGCATCATCTACGAGTCGCGTCCCAACGTGACCATCGACGCCGCCAGCCTGTGCCTGAAGTCCGGCAACGCCACCATCCTGCGTGGCGGCTCCGAGGCGATCAATTCCAACCGCGCCATTGCCACCTGCATTCAGCAAGGGCTGGCGGTGGCCGGTCTGCCGGCGCAGGTGGTGCAGGTGGTGGAAACCACCGATCGCGCGGCCGTTGGCGCGTTGATCACCATGCCCGAGTTCGTCGACGTGATCGTGCCGCGTGGCGGCAAGAGCCTGATCGAGCGGGTCAGCCGCGATGCCAAGGTGCCGGTGATCAAGCATCTGGATGGCGTCTGCCATGTGTTCATCGACGTGGCGGCCGACCTGGACAAGGCGATTCGCATCGCCGATAACGCCAAGACTCAGCGCTACGCGCCCTGCAATACCATGGAGACCCTGCTGGTCCACGCCGGTATCGCCGAACGCGTGTTGCCGCCGCTGGCGGCGATCTATCGCGACAAGAAGGTCGAGCTGCGCGGTTGTCCGCGTACCCGCGCCTTGCTGGGCGACGATGTGATCGAGGCCACCGAAGAAGACTGGCGCACCGAGTACACCGCGCCGATCCTGTCTATCCTGGTGGTCGACAGCCTGGATGCGGCTATCGAGCACATCAATACCTACGGTTCGCAGCACACCGACGCCATCGTCACCGAGAACTTCACCGACGCTCGGCGCTTTCTCAACGAGGTGGACTCCAGCTCGGTGATGGTCAATGCCTCGACCCGGTTTGCCGACGGTTTCGAATATGGCCTGGGCGCGGAGATCGGTATTTCCACCGACAAGCTGCATGCCCGTGGCCCGGTCGGCCTGGAAGGGCTGACCAGCGAGAAATATGTCGTCTTCGGCGACGGCCATGTGCGCACTTGATGAGCAAACGTATCGGTCTGCTGGGCGGTACCTTCGACCCCGTGCACATCGGTCACCTGCGCAGCGCGCTGGAGGTGGCCGACTCGCTGGGGCTCGATGAGCTGCGTCTGACGCCCAGTGCGCGGCCGCCGCATCGCGATGCACCGCAAGTTTCGGCCCTGGACCGTCTGGCGATGGTCGAGTGTGCGGTGGCGGGCGTTTCACCCCTGGTGGTGGACGACCGTGAGCTGAAACGGGACAAACCGTCCTACACCATAGACACCCTGGAACAGATGCGGGCCGAGATGGCCGCGGATGACCAGTTGTTCCTGTTGCTGGGCTGGGACGCTTTTTGCGGCCTGCCTACCTGGCATCGCTGGGAAGAGTTGCTCCAGCATTGCCACATCCTGGTGCTGCAACGCCCGGATGCCGACAGCGAGCCGCCGGATGCGTTGCGCAACCTGCTGGCGGCGCGCTCGGTGAGCGATCCCCTGGCCCTGCAAGGGCCCGGAGGACACATTGCATTCGTCTGGCAGACACCGCTCGCGGTGTCCGCCACCCAGATCCGTCAACTGCTGGCCAGCGGTAAGTCGGTACGTTTCCTGGTGCCTGATGCGGTCCTGGCCTATATCGATGCCCACGGTCTTTACCGTGGGCCGAACTGAAGGCGCGCTGCCGGCCAATGCCGTGCAACGCGCCAAACATACGAGCTGAACGAGTTTTATATGACTAACCAAGTAATGAAAGGCGAAGATCTGGTCAAGGTGGCAGTCGCCGCGCTGGAAGACGTCAAGGCCCAGGACGTCCTGGTGATCGATGTTCGCGACAAGCAGAGCATCACCGACTACATGATCATCGCCACCGGTACTTCCAACCGCCAGATCGGCGCGATGCTGGAAAAGGTCCGCGAGATGGTCAAGGCCCAGGGCGTCAAGCCGCTGGGTGAAGAAGGCAAGGGCGACAGCGACTGGGTGCTGCTGGACCTGGACGACGTGATCGTGCACATGATGACCGCCTCCGCACGCCAGTTCTACGACCTGGAGCGTCTGTGGCAGGGCGCCGAGCAGAGCCGTGCGGCCGATGGCAAGCACCACAGCCCGGAGCACACCCATGAGCACTTCACCAAGCTCAACAAAGACCAGCAATAAGGGACGGCTGTGCGCCTGCGTCTGATCGCTGTCGGTTCACGCATGCCCAAGTGGGTGGAAGAGGGTTGGCACGAGTATGCCAAGCGTCTGCCATCCGAACTGGCGCTGGAACTGGTGGAAATACCGCTCAATACCCGTGGCAAGAACGCCGATGTGGCTCGTTTCATCCGTCAGGAGGGCGAAGCCATGCTGGCCAAGGTCGGCCCGAACGAGCGGATCGTCACCCTCGAGGTGCACGGCAAGCCTTGGAGCACCGAGCAACTGGCGGTGGAGCTGGATCGCTGGCGCCTCGACTCGCGTACCGTGAACTTCATGGTCGGCGGCCCCGAGGGGCTGGCGCCGGAAGTCTGCGCGCGGGCGGATCAGCGCTGGTCGCTGTCGCCGCTGACCTTGCCGCACCCGCTGGTACGGATCCTGATCGGTGAACAGCTGTATCGCGCCTGGACAGTCCTGTCCGGGCACCCTTATCACAAATAGCCCGCGCCCCTAATGTCCCAGCCGATCCGTATCAAGGACCACGAAAAAGACGCCCGTCTGGTGCGTGGTCGGGTTGTGTTCGGGGCTATTGCCGTGGTCTGCCTGATCGGGGTGCTGATCGCGCGCCTGTATTACCTGCAGGTGATCCAGTACGACTATCACTCGACCCTGTCGGAAAACAACCGGGTTCACGTCCAGCCGATTCCACCGACCCGCGGCCTGATCTTCGACCGTAATGGCGTGGTGGTGGCCGATAACCGGCCGAGCTTCAGCCTGAGCATGACCCGCGAGCGTTCCGGCGACTGGCGCCAGGTGCTCGACGTCATTGTCGAGGTGCTGGAGCTGACGCCGGAAGACCGGGTGCTGTTCGAGAAGCGCATGAAGCAGGGGCGCCGGCCGTTCGAGCCGGTGCCGATCCTGTTCGAGCTCAACGAAGAGCAGATCGCCCGGATCGCGGTCAACCAGTTCCGCCTGCCCGGGGTGGAAGTGGTGGCGCAGTTGGTCCGCCATTACCCCCAGGGCGCGCACTTCGCGCACTCGGTGGGCTACATGGGGCGGATCAATGAGAAAGAGCTGAAGACCCTGGACTCGGTGAGCTACGCCGGCACCCACCATATCGGCAAGACTGGGATCGAGCGCTTCTATGAGCCCGAACTGCACGGCCAGGTGGGTTACGAAGAGGTCGAGACCAATGCTCGCGGCCGCGTGTTGCGGGTGCTCAAGCGTACCGACCCGATTCCCGGCAAGGACATTGTCCTGAGCCTGGACATCAAGCTGCAGGAAGCCGCCGAGGCTGCCTTGGGCGGTCGGCGCGGCGCGGTGGTGGCGCTGGACCCGAATACCGGGGAAGTGCTGGCCATGGTCAGCCAGCCGAGCTTCGACCCGAACCTGTTCGTGACCGGCATCAGCTTCAAGGCCTATGCCGAGCTGCGCGACTCCATCGACCGCCCGCTGTTCAACCGGGTGCTGCGCGGCCTGTATCCGCCGGGCTCGACCATCAAGCCGGCGGTGGCGATCGCCGGTCTCGATTCCGGGGTGGTGACGGCCTCCACGCGGGTCTATGACCCGGGCTACTACCAGCTGCCCAACTACGATCACAAGTACCGTAACTGGAACCGCAGCGGCGACGGTTACGTCGACCTCGACACCGCGATCATGCGGTCCAACGACACCTACTTCTATGACCTGGCCCACAAGCTGGGGATCGATCGGTTGTCGGCCTACATGAACAAGTTCGGGATCGGCCAGAAGGTCTCGCTGGACATGTTCGAGGAGTCGCCGGGCCTGATGCCGTCGCGGGAGTGGAAGCGGGCCACCCGTCGCCAGGCCTGGTTCCCGGGCGAGACGCTGATTCTCGGGATCGGCCAGGGTTACATGCAGTCCACCCCGTTGCAGTTGGCCCAGGCCACGGCGCTGGTGGCGAACAAGGGCAAATGGAACCGTCCGCACCTGGCCAAGACCATCGAAGGCGAAAGGCCGGTGGATGAAAACCCGATGCCGGACATCGTCCTGCGCGATCCGTCGGACTGGACGAAGGTCAACCACGGCATGCAGCAGGTGATGCACGGTGCCCGCGGTACGGCGCGCAAGGCGGCCATCGGCTCGCAATACCGGATCGCCGGCAAGAGTGGTACGGCCCAGGTGGTCGCGATCAAGCAGGGCGAGAAGTACGACCGCTCCAAGGTTCAGGAGCGCCATCGCGACCACGCCCTGTTCGTCGGCTTCGCGCCGGCGGAAAACCCGAAAATCGTGGTCTCGGTCATGGTCGAGAACGGCGAGTCCGGTTCCGGCGTGGCGGCCCCGGTGGTGCGCCAGGTGATGGATGCCTGGCTCCTCGGCCCGGATGGCCTGCTCAAGCCTGAGTTTGCCGGCCCTATCAGTGCGGAGGCTACGGCCCGTGAAGAGTAATTTCGATCGCATCCTGTCCAGCGAGGATGTGATGCGTCGCCGCGCGACGCTGTTGCAGCGCATGCACATCGACGGTCCATTGCTGATCCTGTTGCTGACCCTGGCGGCTGGCAGCCTGTTCGTCCTGTATTCGGCCAGCGGCAAGAGCTGGGACCTGCTGGGCAAGCAAGCGACATCGTTCGGCATCGGCCTGGTGTCGATGATCGTCATTGCCCAGTTCGAACCCCGGTTCATGGCCCGCTGGGTGCCACTGGCCTATGTGTTCGGCGTGGTGCTGCTGGTGGTGGTGGATGTCATGGGACACAACGCCATGGGTGCCACCCGCTGGATCAATATCCCCGGGGTGATTCGCTTCCAGCCCTCGGAGTTCATGAAGATCATCATGCCGGCGACCATCGCCTGGTACCTGGCCAAGCGCAGCTTGCCGCCGCAACTCAAGCATGTGGGCATCAGCCTGATCCTGATCGGTATTCCGTTCATTCTGATCGTGCGCCAGCCGGACCTGGGTACCTCGCTGCTGATCCTTGCCGGCGGCGCCTTCGTGCTGTTCATGGGCGGGCTGCGCTGGCGCTGGATCCTCAGCGTGCTGGCCGCCGCGGTGCCGGTGGCGATCGCCATGTGGTTCTTCATCATGCACGACTACCAGAAGCAGCGGATCCTGACCTTCCTCGACCCGGAAAGCGATCCGCTGGGCACCGGTTGGAACATCATTCAGTCCAAGGCAGCCATCGGCTCCGGCGGCGTCTTCGGCAAGGGCTGGTTGCTGGGTACTCAGTCCCATCTGGACTTTTTGCCCGAGAGCCACACCGACTTTATTATCGCGGTCATGGGCGAAGAGTTCGGCCTGGTGGGCATTTGCGCCCTGCTGCTGATCTATCTGTTGCTGATCGGTCGTGGGCTGGTGATCACCGCCCAGGCGCAGACACTGTTCGGCAAATTGCTCGCCGGCGCGCTGACCATGACGTTTTTTGTTTACGTTTTCGTCAACATCGGTATGGTCAGTGGCCTGTTGCCGGTCGTGGGGGTGCCGTTGCCGTTCATTAGCTACGGAGGAACTTCGCTGGTGACGCTGCTGTCAGCGTTTGGGGTTTTGATGTCGATCCATACCCATCGTAAGTGGATCGCGCAGGTTTGAATAAGGTGAAGAATTCAATGCAAGCAATGCGTGGCTGGACCGCTCGGTATGCGCCGTGGGTCGGTCTGGTAGGCATCCTTGGCGCAGCGCAGGAAGCGCTGGCCGGCGGCGAATACGAAGGTTCGCCCCAAGTGGCCGAATTCGTGGGTGAAATGACTCGCGACTACGGCTTTGCGGGCGAACAGCTGATGGGTGTGTTTCGCGAGGCCGAGCGCAAGCAGTCGATCCTCGACGCCATTTCCCGGCCTGCCGAGCGGGTCAAGCAGTGGAAAGAATACCGGCCGATGTTCATCACCGACGCGCGGATCGCCCGTGGTGTGGACTTCTGGCGCCAGCACGAGGCAGTACTGGCCCGTGCCGAGCAGGAGTACGGCGTACCGGCCCAGGTGATAGTGTCGATTATCGGCGTTGAAACCTTCTTCGGACGCAACACCGGTAATTACCGGGTGATCGATGCGCTGTCGACCCTGGGCTTCGATTACCCGCCACGCGCCGAATTCTTCCGCAAGGAATTGCGCGAATTCCTGCTGCTGGCCCGCGAGGAACAGGTCGATCCACTGACCCTGAAAGGCTCCTACGCCGGTGCCATGGGCTTGCCGCAGTTCATGCCAAGCAGTTTTCGCGCCTATGCTGTGGACTTCGACGGCGATGGTCACATCAATATCTGGACCAATCCGGACGATGCCATCGGCAGTGTTGCCAGCTATTTCAAGCGTCACGGCTGGGAGGCCGGGCAGCCGGTGGTCAGCCGGGCCGAAGTGCGTGGCGATCAGGTCGACGAAGGCCTGACCACCGGTATCGAACCGACGAAAACCGTCGGGGAGTTGCGGGCGCTGGGCTGGTCGAGTCATGATGCGCTGCGCGATGATATGCCGGTCACGGCTTTCCGCCTGGAAGGTGACAATGGCCCCGAATACTGGATGGGCCTGAAGAATTTCTACGCGATCACGCGTTATAACCGCAGCGTGATGTACGCCATGGCCGTACATCAGCTCTCTGAACAGCTGGTCCAAGCACGGGGCGTCAAGTAATGCTGGCATCGCCAATCCGCAAACCCCTGAAGCTGGTGGCTCTTGCCGCGTTGTCCTTGCTGGTGGTCAGTTGTTCGTCAACCCAGGCGCCGAAACAGAAAGGCCCGGCGACGGCCGTACGTGCAACGCCAGGCCTGGACATCAACCGCGCCCACAAAGACGGCGCGCCCTGGTGGGACGTCGATGTATCGCGCATCCCCGACGCCACGCCGACCCTGCACACCGGCCCGTACAAGGCCAACCCTTATACCGTGCTGGGCAAGACCTATTTCCCGATGGCCGAATCCAAGCGTTATGTCGCTTCGGGCACGGCTTCCTGGTACGGCACCAAGTTCCACGGGCAGAACACCGCCAATGGCGAGGTGTACGACCTGTACGGCATGAGTGCCGCGCACAAGACCCTGCCCTTGCCGAGTTATGTCCGGGTGACCAACCTGGACAACCACAAGAGCGTGATCCTGCGGGTCAACGACCGCGGGCCGTTCTATTCGGACCGGATCATCGATTTGTCCTACGCCGCGGCCAAGAAGCTCGGTTACGCCGAGATCGGTACCGCCCGGGTCAAGGTCGAGGGCATCGACCCGCAGGAATGGTGGGCCCAGCGCGGCCGGCCGGCGCCCTTGATGCTCAACGAGCCGAAAGCCGCGCCAGTGATGACGGCGTCCACGGGGACCGTCGAGCAATGGACTCCGCCTCCACAGCAGCACGCCGCGGCCGTTGTGCCGGTGCAGCTGGATGCAAAAAAAAACGCTTCTGCGCAAGCCTCTGGCCAGTATCTGCAGGTGGGCGCCTTCGCCAACCCGGACGCTGCCGAGCTCCTGCGCTCGAAGCTGAGCGGGATGGTGAGCGCTCCGGTGTTCATCAGCTCGATCGTGCGCAATCAACAGACCCTGCATCGGGTGCGCCTGGGGCCGATCGGTTCGCAGGGTGAGATCCAGCAAGTGCAGAACAGTGTCCGGCTGGCCAATCTGGGGCAGCCGAGCCTGGTAACCGCCGAGTAATCGGATACTGATTCATGGTTCGCCTGCGGTATTTGGGGGGTGAACCCAGGTTGTTGGCTCGTCGTACAACAAAAGCCCGGCAAGGGTCAGTGAGTGAACAACTGAACACGCGACAGCCCTTTAGAAGGCTGTCTGAATAGTTTTGTCCGCGAGGACAAGTTTCCATTAGCAATTTCGAGAGACGGATGAACATCACCACCTTTGCCAAACGCCTGTGTCTGCTTGTCCCGCTGATCATCACGCCTGCCGCCTGGGCGGTAGAAGTGATGCCGTCGCCACCGCAGCTGGCCGCCAAGTCCTATGTGCTCATGGAGGCCAGCAGCGGTAACGTGCTGGTGGAGAACAACGGTGACCAGCGTCTGCCGCCAGCCAGCCTGACCAAGCTGATGACGGCCTACATCGCGACCCTGGAAATCCGTCGCGGCCAGATCGGCGAGAACGACCCGGTGACCGTCAGCGAGAACGCCTGGCGTACCGGCGGTTCGCGGATGTTCATCAAGGTCGGCTCGCAAGTTACCGTCAGCGACCTGCTGCACGGCATCATCATCCAGTCGGGTAACGACGCCAGCGTCGCGGTTGCCGAGCACATCGCCGGCAGCGAAGACGCCTTTGCCGACATGATGAACAAGACCGCCGGCGATCTGGGCATGACCAACAGCCACTTCATGAACCCGACCGGCCTGCCGAACCCCGAGCACTACTCGTCGGCGCACGACATGGCGGTACTGGCTCGCGCCATCATTCACGAAGACCCGGCTCACTACGCGATCTACTCGCAGAAAGAGTTCTTCTGGAACGGCATCAAGCAACCTAACCGCAACCTGTTGCTGTGGCGTGACAAGACTGTCGACGGCCTGAAAACCGGTCACACCGACGAAGCCGGCTACTGCATGGTGTCCTCGGCCGTGCGTGACGGCATGCGCCTGATCGCCGTGGTGTTCGGTACCAACAGCGAGCAGGCTCGCGCAGCCGAAACCCAGAAGCTGCTGACCTACGGTTTCCGCTTCTTCGAAACCCAGACCTTCTACCAGAAGGGCACCGAGCTGGCTCAGGCTCCTGTCTGGAAAGGCACTACCTCCCAGGTCAAGGCCGGTCTGGCCCAGGACCTGACCATGACCATGCCAAAAGGCCAGTTGAAGAAACTGGCTGCCAGCATGACCATGAATCCACAATTGACCGCGCCTATCGCCAAGGGCGATGTGATCGGTAAAGTCGAAGTGAAACTGGACGACAAGGTGGTGCATAGTGCCGACCTGATCGCTCTGGACGCGGTCGACGAAGGTGGTATCTTCCGCCGCATGTGGGATAGCATCCGCCTATTCTTCTACGGCTTGTTCAACTGATATTGTCGACCCGCGTGGCCCTCGCTCTGAAGTAGAGCGGGGGCCACCTCCGTCGCCACGGCTTACGAGGCCGTTACGCCATGACAGACACCGAAGTAAAGGCGCCAAAGATCGAATTCCCCTGCGCGGATTACCCGATTAAGGTGATCGGCGACACCGGCGTGGGTTTCAAGGACAAGATCATCGCGATCCTTGAAAAACACGCGACCGTTGACCACAAGACCCTGGCCGAGCGCCAGAGCACCAACGGCAAGTACACGACCATCCAGCTGCACATCATCGCCACCGGTCAAGAACAGCTGTACGACATCAACAGCGAGTTGCGGGCCACCGGTTTCGTGCACATGGTGCTGTGATGCCTCAAACGCTGGGCTTTCGCGAGCTCGGCCAGATGGCCTACGAGCCGGTCTGGCAGGCCATGCAACGCTTTACCAACGAACGCGGTACCGACGCTCCCGATGAAGTCTGGCTGGTGCAGCATCCGCCGGTCTTTACCCAGGGCCAGGCGGGCAAGGCCGAACATCTGTTGCTTCCCGGGGATATCCCGGTGGTGCAGGTCGACCGGGGTGGCCAGGTGACCTATCACGGTCCTGGCCAACTGGTGGCTTATCTGCTGCTGGACGTGCGCCGCCTGGGTTTTGGCGTGCGCGACTTGGTCAGCCGGATGGAGCAGTGCCTGGTCGAGCTGCTGGCCAGCTACGGCGTGGCCGCGGCGGCCAAGCCGGATGCTCCTGGCGTTTACGTCGATGGCGCGAAAATCGCCTCCCTGGGCCTGCGGATCCGCCATGGTTGTTCCTTTCATGGCCTGGCCTTGAACGTGGACATGGATTTGCAGCCGTTTCGACGGATTAACCCCTGTGGCTATGCCGGGCTGGCAATGACCCAGCTGAGCGACCACACAGGACCGATTGAATTTGCCGAGGTAAGTGCCCGGCTGCGCGCGCAGCTCGTCAAACACCTCGACTATGCTGAGCAGACGACCCTAACGGGCGGAATCGACTGATATGACTACTGCGCAAGACGCTGTGCAAACCCTGATCCCGACGCTGGATGTTTCCGAGCGCCCGGCCCGTGCGAAAGTTGAAACCGGCGTTAAATTGCGCGGTGCCGAAAAAGTCGCACGTATCCCGGTGAAGATCATCCCGACCACCGAGCTGCCGAAGAAGCCTGACTGGATTCGCGTGCGTATTCCGGTTTCCCCGGAAGTCGATCGGATCAAGCAATTGCTGCGCAAGCACAAATTGCACAGCGTCTGTGAAGAGGCCTCCTGCCCGAACCTGGGCGAATGCTTCTCCGGCGGTACCGCGACTTTCATGATCATGGGCGACATTTGCACCCGTCGCTGCCCGTTCTGCGACGTCGGTCACGGCCGTCCGAAGCCTCTGGACGTCGATGAGCCGATGAACCTGGCGGTAGCCATTGCCGACCTGCGCCTGAAGTACGTGGTGATCACCTCGGTCGACCGCGACGACCTGCGTGACGGCGGTGCCCAGCACTTTGCCGACTGCATCCGCGAAATCCGCAAGCTGTCGCCGAACGTGCAACTGGAGACCCTGGTTCCGGACTACCGTGGCCGCATGGACGTCGCGCTGGAAATCACCGCGGCCGAACCGCCGGATGTGTTCAACCACAACCTGGAAACCGTGCCGCGCCTGTACAAGGCCGCGCGTCCGGGTTCGGACTACCAGTGGTCGCTGACCCTGCTGCAGAAGTTCAAGCAGCTGGTGCCGCACGTACCGACCAAGTCCGGCCTGATGCTGGGCCTGGGCGAGACTGACGACGAAGTCATCGAGGTCATGAAGCGCATGCGTGAGCATGACATCGACATGCTGACCCTCGGCCAGTACCTGCAACCGTCCCGCAGCCACTTGCCGGTGCAGCGTTTCGTGCACCCGGACACCTTCGCCTGGTTCGCCGAGGAAGGTTACAAGATGGGCTTCAAGAACGTCGCCTCGGGCCCGCTGGTACGTTCCTCCTACCACGCCGACGAGCAGGCGAAGCTGGCCAAAGAAGGCCTGGTCTCTTGATGTAATGCGCCCGCAAGGTCTTTCCTTGCGGGCGTCATCTTCCGTTACGCTCGCGTCTCCCTCCCTTCATAGACTTTTCCTGCAAGCGCCGTGGCGTTTCGGCACTTCTGTTTGCCCGCTTTCATGTCTACTGTGCACTAGAGAATCCACACAGGGAGAACCATTGGATGACCCTCCAACCGACTGACGTCCTTTGTGCGCAACGGCCGGTGCCGGCGCTGTCTTCGCAAGGGCTGATCGGCTTGATTGCACCCGCCGGGCCTGCAGCCCTGGATACCGAGCAAGCCGTTCGCTGGATGCGCGCTCGAGGTTATTCGCTGCGGATCTACCCCGGGGTCCAACAGAGCGATGGCTATCTGGCCGGTAGCGACGAGGTTCGCCTGAACGATCTGCATGCCGCCTTCGCCGATGACGATGTCAGCGCGATCCTGTGCCTGCGGGGCGGCTACGGCAGCCCACGCTTGCTCGACCGGATCGATTACGACCTGCTACGTCGTCATGCCAAGCCGTTTGTCGGCTACAGCGACATCACCGCGTTACATCTGGCCATCAATCGTTATGCAGGTTTCGTGACCTTTCACGGGCCCATGCTCAATGCCGATCTGCTGGGTGACAAGCAGCCGCCGACCGAGTCTTCGCTGTTCAGCTTGCTCAGAGGGCAGATAAAGGCCGGCAGTCTGTTGGCCCATCCAGCGGCTTATCCCTTGACCACCATCGAACCCGGCATCGCCTGTGGCCAGTTGCTGGGGGGCAATCTGTCGTTGATCGCCGCAACCATGGGCACGCCGTATGAGATCAACGCCGACGGCATCATTCTGTTTATCGAAGACATCAACGAGCCGCTGTACCGGATCGACCGTCTGCTGACGCACCTGCGCCTGGCGGGCAAGCTCGACAGGCTTCGTGGCGTGCTGGTGGGGGATGTGGCGGGAGTGGAGCCCCAGGCGCTTGCAGGGCTGCTCAAGCAGACCTTCGAGCCCTTGCGCATCCCGGTGCTGGCTGGATGGCGCAGTGGCCACTGCGATCCGAACCTGACCCTGCCGCTGGGGGCGATGGTCAGGCTGGATGCGGGGGAGAAGCAACTGATCCTGGAACAGGATGTGGTATTCGGCTGATCGGCCCTTAACTGGCTATCGCGAACAAACCGCTCCTTTGTAGGAGCGAGCTTGCTCGCGATGTCGCTGGCGCTGTCTGGCATCGCTTCAGGCTTCGCCCTTCCAGTTTCAACGCGAGCGCAGGCTCTCCAGCAGCTTGTGGGTCGGATAGCCATCGGCGGGCCAGCCCAGCGATTGCTGCGCGCTGCGAATCGCCTTGCGGGTATTGGCACCGATAATGCCGTCCGGGTTGCCGGCATCGTAATTGTTGGCGCTGAGCAGGTTCTGCAACTCGATGCGCTCGGAGCGGCTGAGAGGCATGTCGTCTTTCGGCCAGATGCCGTTGATCAGGCCCGAACCGTTGAAGCGTTGCGACAACAGGTTCACCGCCAAGGCATAGGACGAAGAGTTGTTGTACTTCAGAACGGCGCGGAAGTTGTCGAGGATCAGGAATGCTGGGCCGCGATAGCCCGCCGGCAGCAGCAAGGCCGCGGAAAGCTGTTCGGAACCGGCCGGAACGCTGGCGCCATTGGGCAGTTTCATGCCCAGGCGCAGCCATTCGGCCACCGGTTTACGAATAGCGCCGTCCGCCAGCGCATAGTCGAAGCCGTTCTCCAGTTGCACTTCGAAACCCCAGGGCTGGCCTTTCTGCCAACCGGAGCTTTGCAGATAGTGCGCGGTCGAGGCCAGAGCGTCGGCCGGGCTGTTCCAGATGTCGCGACGGCCATCGCCGTCGAAGTCCACGGCGTGGGTGTTGTAGGTGGTCGGGATGAACTGGGTCTGCCCCATCGCACCGGCCCAGGAGCCGAGCATCTTCTCGGGCTGGATATCGCCGTGCTGGAGGATTTGCAGGGCGGCCAGCAGCTGGCTGTTGGCAAAGGCCGGGCGGCGACCTTCGTAGGCCAGGGTCGCGAGGGAGCGAATGACCGATTTGTTGCCCTGGAACTCGCCGAAGTTGCTTTCCATGCCCCAGACCGCCACCAGGGCCTGACGATCGACGCCGTAACGCTGTTCGATCTGCTGCAGGATGTCGGCGTATTGATTGATCAGCGCCTGGCCCTTGCGCACCCGCAGCGGCGACAAGGCGCCGTCGAGGTATTCCCACACCGGTCGGGTGAATTCCGGTTGGCTGCGGTCGGCCTTGATCACGCCCATGTCCGGGGTGATGCCGGCGAACGCCCGGTCGAAAAGATCGGCGCGGATCCCTGCGTTCAGTGCTTCGACACGGAAGCCTGCCTGCCATTGGGCAAAGGTCTGGGTTGGCTGGATATCCAGATTGTCGACGGCCAGCGGAGCGACGGTCGCAGGTGCGGTAAGAGGGGCGGCTTGAATGCTTTGGAGTGGCTGGGCATCGGCGGCGGTGGGTTTTTCCGCGCAGGCGACGAGCAGGGCAAGGCTGGAGGCAGCGATCAGTTGGCGCAGGTGCCAACGACGGGAAAGACAAAAGGGCATGCACAGGTCCAGAGAATACGAATCAGATACAGACCTTATCACGCCGGCGGGGTTCTCCGCTTTATGCAGCCAGAAAGTAAGAAACCTCCCAGCTTTTAGACTGGAAGGCTTCGCGGCGGTAGCTGCCTTTGCCCTTGGCGGGTCGTTCCTGACGGCTGCGGAACAGTGGCTGGGCGATGATGGATTTGGCCTTGTTGGGGCCATGCTTGGATGGCTTGCTCATTTTGGGTTCTCGCTTGAGGTGGGTTTGCGCGGCAGATGATCGGCCAGCTTTACCCCGCTGTCCAGCCCTGTGATGTGTAGGACTTTTCAGTGTCTTTCGTTGGATCTCCCGAACCTGTAGGAGCGAGCCTGCTCGCGATAGCGATCGGCCAGGAAACCGCGGTACCAAGGCTGGCGCTGATCGCGAGCAAGCTCGCTCCTACAAAGTGTCAGGTTATTCGGCGGGGAGAGGCAGGCGTTGTCCGGCCATCAGCAGCGACAGGCGGCTCAGGCTGCTCCAGGGCGAGCCGGCGGCCTGCCCCTTGATCTGCGCATCGATACGCTGGGCATCGAGCAGCAGTTGCGCCCAGCGCGGCGCCGAATAGCGCTGCAGGGCCTTGCTCATCAGCGGCTTGCGTTTGTCCCAGACGGGCGGACGGGCCTGGCTGAACACCTTGTCCAGCGGAGTGCCCTGGCTGTACTGCAGCGACATATTGGCCAGCGCCCGCAGTTCCCGGGACAGTGCCCAGAGAATCACTGGAGGCTCGACGCCTTCACCGCGCAGGCCTTCGAGCATGCGCAGGGCATGGGCGGCCTCGCCATTGAGGATGGCATCCACCAGTCCGAAAACGTCGAAGCGCGCACTGTCGGCGACTGCCGCTTGCACGGTTTCCACCGTGATCTGGCCGCCTTCGGCCATCAGCTTGAGCTTTTCGATTTCCTGGGCGGCGGCCAGCAGGTTGCCTTCTACCCGGGCCGCAATGAGTTCCACGGCGTCCTGGCTGGCGGAAAGCCCAGCCTGGGACAGGCGTTGGCGAATCCACTGCGGCAACTGGCTGGCATCCACCGGCCAGATCTGGATGAACTGGGTCTGCTCGCCATCGATCAGGGCCTTGCCCCATTTGGTCTTTTGCGCGCTGCCATCGAGCTTGGGCAGGCTGATCAGCAGCAGGGTGTCTTCGGCCGGCCGTGAGCAGTATTCGATGAAGGCCGCGGCGCCTTTGTCACCGGGCTTGCCCGAAGGCAGGCGCAGTTCCAGCAGGCGTCTTTCGGCGAACAGCGACATGCTCGCGCCGGCTTGCAGCAGCGTTCCCCAATCGAAATTGGCGTCGGCGCTGAATACCTGGCGTTCGTCGAAGCCCTGCTGGCGGGCGGCGCTGCGAATGGCATCGGCGGCCTCCTGGCACAGCAACGGGTCATCGCCACTGATGACATAGACCGGTGCGAGCGTGCC